>JBQCDC010000476.1:0-4994 GCA_051961575.1 Marmoricola sp. | reverse complement strand
CGTGGAGATGTCGCAGGCCTACGCCTCGACGCTGCGCATCTCCTTCGACATCCGCGCCGGGCTTCTGCTGCGTCAGATGCACCACTGGGCGGCCATGCTGTTCATCGCCGCGATGCTCGTGCACATGATGCGCGTCTTCGTAACGGGCGCCTTCCGCAAGCCGCGTGAGGTCAACTGGCTCATCGGCGGCGTGCTGATCCTGCTGGGCATCGTCGAGGGCTTCGCGGGCTACTCGCTCCCCGACGACCTGCTGTCCGGTACCGGTCTGCGCATCGCCGACGGTCTGATGAAGTCCACCCCCGTGGTCGGCTCGTACATGTCGTTCTTCCTGTTCGGCGGCGAGTTCCCGGGCAACGAGATCATCCCCCGCCTGTACATCGCGCACGTGCTGTTGATCCCGGGCCTGATCCTGGCGCTCATCGGCGCGCACATGCTGCTTCTGGTCTTCCACAAGCACACCCAGTGGGCTGGACCGGGCCGTACCGAGCAGAACGTGGTCGGCTACCCGATGCTCCCCGTCTACGCGGCCAAGGCCGGCGGCTTCTTCTTCATCGTGTTCGGCGTCGTCGCGCTCATGGGTGCACTGATGTCCATCAACCCGGTGTGGAAGTTCGGGCCGTACACCCCGAACCAGGTGACGGCTGGCTCCCAGCCGGACTGGTACATGGGTATCGCGGAAGGCCTGCTGCGCATCATGCCCGGCTGGGAGACCCATATCTGGGGTCACACGATCAGCTGGAACATCTTCCTGCCCGGTGAGGTGGCGCCGATGGTGCTGCTGGGCGTCGTCCTGGCCTACCCGTTCCTCGAGGCGTGGATCACCGGCGACAAGCGCGAGCACCACATCCTCGACCGCCCGCGCAACGCTCCTACGCGCACAGCGGTCCTGGCAGCGCTCGTCTCGCTGTACGGCTTGCTCTGGGCCGCCGGCGGTAACGACATCATCGCCACCCAGTTCAAGCTGAACCTGAACGACATCACCCGGATCATGCGGGTGGCGATCTTCGTGGTTCCGGTGATCGTGTTCATCATCGCCAAGCGTTGGGCGATCTCGTTGCAGCGTCACGACAACGAGATGCTCCTGCACGGCTACGAGAGCGGCGTGATCATGCGCTCGGCCGAGGGCGGCTACTCCGAGCGTCACCTCCCGCTACCCGAGGGCCAGGCGTACACCCTGACCGCCCGCGAGCGTGACCACGTCTACGAGCCCGGCGCATCGACGGACGCCAACGGGGTCGCGGCGCCGAACGCGCGTGCCGACAAGCTGCGCGGACGCCTGTCCAAGGCCTGGTTCGAGACCAACGTCCAGAAGCCCACGGCCGCTGAGCTCGAGGAGGCGCACCACCACGCCGCCCACGAGGAGGAGGGCCACGCCGCGCTCGTCGGGCACTCCGCCGACGGCCACCAGTTCGACGGCATGCACGACGTCGACGGCGAGGACCTCTCCCACCACCGGGACTGACAACTAGCACCACGCAGCGGGCCGGCCAGGAGCGATCCTGACCGGCCCGTTTCGCATCTCCCCGACCGCCCCTGTCCGCCCCCAAGCGGCCCTCCCCCGCGAGCGGTCACTTCTCACGCTCGAGCCGTCACTTCTCACGCTCAAGCGCGTCAGAGCCACTCGCAGCGGTCTCAGTGGGTGGTGATGGGATGAATCGCCTGGTCCGCAACACAACCCGACTCGCCGGGCATCAGCGTGCGAGGGTCGGGATAGATGGCCTCGACGTGATGCCCGGTGCGGAGGGCGACCACGCATTCGACGTCGTTGAGATGGGCTATGCCGGCAGCGACGGCGACCCGATCGCCCACGACCTCTGCGCTGACGCGTACGTCCATGCTCGGGAACGATCGCCGAAGGGCCGTGATCGCCTCGATGAGGCTGGGGTGTTCGGGCAGCGTCTCGAGGCTGCGCGCCAGTCGTGTCGATGCGTCCGCCGGGAGATGTGGCTCGGGAGGCGCCGGTGGCAGCGTGATCGGGCGGGCCCCCGGCGGACAGTCGATCCGTTGGGGCTCGCCCTGGAGCGAGGAGGAAGGCATCAGGAAGTCGAGTCGGTAGCAGGCGTCGTGGGCGGGCTGGCTGGCGTCGCCGAATCCGGTGTTCTCGGTCATCGGCACGTGGATTCGGATGACCACGCGCGCCGCAGGCTGGCTCGCCGTCGACGGGCTGAGGTCCGTCGACTCTAGGATCGCCAGCTGGTTCGGCGCACCGCGCCACAGAGCAAGCGCCGCTCGGGCGAGACCATTGGCGTCGGACTGGCGCGGATAAGACATCGCGAGCGCGATGATGTGCGCCTGGCGATCGGTCCCGGTGTCGTGCGAGGACGCGCAACCCGACAGGCCTACGGCGAGCGCAAATGTGCCGCACACCAGTCCAGCGCCACGGCGTCCCACGTGACCTGACGCTATCGGACCGCGGAGTCGGCGGAGTGCAAGGCGGGCGAGCTGACGGCTTAGAGGTGCGTCAAGCGACGAGAACGCAGCCACTGCGCCCAGATCGCGGGCCGCCCTACTGGGCGTACTGGGCGAAGGGCAGGTTCCAGTCGCCGTAGCCGTTGTCGAGCGTCATCGGGCGGCTGGAGCCGGTGTACTCGACCGGGTCGCCGATGATCGAGTTGTTGTAGAGCCAACCGGCGTTGGCCAGGCTCATCCCGGTACAGCCGTGGCTGACGTTCGCGACACCCTGCGAGGCCACCGACCACGGCGCCGCGTGCAGGAACTCACCCGAGTACGTCAGCCGCATCGCGAACTCGACGTTCTTCAGGTTGTAGCCCTGGGCGCTCGTGTTGCTGATGCCGATCGTCTCGGAGTTCATGTTGGTGTAGCGGTCCTTCTCGACGATCACCTTGATGCCCGAGCGGGTGGTGAACTCCGGCTGCCGTCCCGTTGTCACGGGGATCGTGCGGATCAGCTGACCGCTCCGGAAGACCTGCAGGTGGTCAGTCGCGATGTTGACCTTGATGATCTGGGCGCGCCCGATGTGGAACGTCTCCTGGCGGTTCATCTGGCCCCAGACGCCCTTGGCAGCGGGGACGCCACCGATGTTGGCCTCAACGTGGACCGTGGTGCCGGCCTTCCAGTACGTCTTCGGGCGCCAGTGCACCTCGTTGTCGCTGATCCAGTGCCAACCGCCCTCCTGGGCCGGCGACGTCTGCACCTTGAGGTGCTTCTGGATCTCGGCGTGGTTGGTGACCGGAACGTCGAAGCGGATGATCACCGGCATCGCGATCCCGACGGTCGAGCCGTCCGCCGGCACGAAGGACGGGTAAGTCTGCTGATTCAGCGTCAGCTTCCGCGTCTTGAAGTGCCGGACCTCGGTGGTGCGCGTGCCGTGGTTGTCGATCGCAACGGCCGTGATCGTGTAGGACACGTTCGGCTGCAGCAGGCCCGAGGCCTTCCAGGAGACGCCGTTGGAGGCAAGGCTTCCCGGCACCGGGCCACTGGGACCGGCAACGGTCACGCTCTGGAGAGCGGCCTTGGCGGCGGTCACCTTGAGGACCGTGGCGATGTTGATGTTGGTGGCGCTCTCAGGCACGTTGAAGGCGACGCGGCCAGCGAAGACAGCGGTCGATGCCTTGGCGGACGCCGACGGGCCTCCGTTGCCGGACTTCAGGAAGCTGGTGCCGCTGCAAGCGGCGGTCGACAGCCCCAGTGCTAGCACCACACCGATGGTGGCGCTACGAACTCCCACGCGACGCATGAGCAGACCCTTTCAACGTTCTCGGCACCTTCGGCCAATTCCCCCGAGACAGAACGCCCAATTCTAACGGGAAGAAGTCTCCACTCCGTGCATCGAGGGTCACAACGCAGAAGGCGAGCCTAGGAAATTCCTAAGCTCGCCCTTTGCGATGCGAATCCAGCGTCAGTGCGCGTGGTTGCCGCGGTAGTACTCGAAAATGAGACCCTGGAGCGCCGCGATGCCGAAGATCACGCCGATGACCACGAGCCACCAGCCGATGACGACACCGAGCACGATCATGCCCAGCGTGATGCCACACCACAGCGGCCACCAGCTGTAGGGCGGGAAGAAGCCGAGCTCGCCGGCGCCCTCCGCGATCTCAGCGTCGAGGCGGTCCTCCGGGCGCGGTTGCATCTGACGGGCGTGGAAGCCCAGGTAGAGGCTCACCAGCAGCGTCAGCAGCGCCGTCATGACCAGAGCCGACGTGCCGGTCGGGTCACTGGTGATGAACCAGTAGGCCGGCGCGATCGGCACGAAGAAGACCGTGCAGATGATGAAGATCCAAGATTCAGCCTTCATCAGGCGTGGGCCTCCTCGGTCAGGTCGGCGTACTCGAGCGCCGCGATTTCGGGGTGGTGCAGGTCGAACGCCGGCGACTCCGAACGGATCCGCGGAAGCGAGTTGAAGTTGTGACGCGGCGGCGGGCAGCTGGTAGCCCACTCGAGCGACCGGCCCCAGCCCCACGGGTCGTCAACGGTGACCTTCGGTCCACGCGAGGACTTGATGACGTTGATGAAGAACGGGAACATCGACATCGCCAGCAGGAACGCGCCGATCGTTGAGACCTGGTTCAGTGTCGTGAAGCCGTCCGAGGCGCTGTAGTCCGCGTAACGACGCGGCATGCCCTCGACGCCCAGCCAGTGCTGCACCAGGAACGTGGTGTGGAAGCCGACGAACAGCAGCCAGAAGTGGATCTTGCCCAGGCGCTCGTCGAGCATCTTGCCGGTCATCTTGGGCCACCAGAAGTAGAAGCCCGCGAACATGGCGAACACGACGGTTCCGAACACCACGTAGTGGAAGTGCGCCACCACGAAGTACGAGTCGGAGACATGGAAGTCCAGCGGCGGCGAGGCCAGGATGATGCCCGTCAGACCACCGAAGAGGAAGGTCGTCAGGAAGCCGACCGACCAGAGCATGGGCGTGTCGAATGAGACGGACCCGCCCCACATCGTGCCTATCCAGTTGAAGAACTTCACACCTGTTGGCACCGCGATCAGGAAGGTCATTCCGGAGAAGAACGCGAGGTTGACCGCGCCGG
>JBQCDC010000475.1:0-6979 GCA_051961575.1 Marmoricola sp. | reverse complement strand
CCACTCGCGAAGCCCGGCGTCGGCTCCCCGACTACGACGCCGCCGAAGTCGCCGCGCAGCACTTGGAGGTAGGAGCAGTCGACGGTCGCACTCGCGGACTGGGTGGCACCTTCGACCACCAGACCGCCGACGACGGCGAGCCCGACGCTGGCCGCTGCCAGACACGTTCTGAGGGATCGACGCACGTTGGACCTCCTGTCCCCCCTCATCGCAGGTCCAACGAGCCGTCCGTGACCAGCGTTATGGGTCGTTGCCTCGCCGCACGGATGCCTACTACTCGGCGATAGCCTCAAACAAATCTCACCACCTCCTTGCATCTCGAACATTTGTTCGATAGACTGAGGCATGGCCTCCCGCACCCGCATCTCTGATCCTCTGGATCAGGTTCAGCTGGCAGGTTTCGCTGCCCGCAGGCGGGAACGCGCACGCCTGGAGGTCGAGGATCTCCTTGAGGCCGTCGACTGGGCGCTGCGACACCCGGCCACTGATCCCGAACCCTACGCAGCCGCACCGACAGCCAGGACGGTCATCAACGACGGCTGGCTGGCCGACCCGAGGTCCCGCACCGAGGTGTTGGAGCAGGCCGCGTTCGAGGTCTTCGACGACCCCTGGACACCGGCGGTGGACTGGGCGGCGTTCGCTCCCCTGGCCGCCGCGATGGGCCGATCGACGGTCGCCGGCAAGGCGTTGGTGACCGACGGACTGGTGATGGCCTCCCGCATGCCTAAACTGTTCGAGGCGGTCAAGGACGGCCGCGTCGAGGTATGGCGGGCCCGCCGGATCGCCCAAGCCGTCCGCATGCGACCCGTGGACGTGACCGACTACGTCGACGCCAAGGTCACCCCGATCGCGGACTCGATCGGCGCCACCCGCCTCGAGGCCCTGATCGATGAGGCCATGCTCAAGCTGCATGCCGAGGAGCGCGAGTTGGAGATCGAGGAGGCCCGCGAGTCCTACGGCGTGGAGCTCAACGACTCCTTCCACGGCTTCCACGGCGGCGGTGCCGCGGCCGTTGCCGAGATGCGGATCTGCGGCGACATCAAAGACCTCACCGCCTTCGAGTCCACCCTTTCAACAGTGGCGCGGATGCTCGGCGAGCAACAGCGCCACGAAGGCGTGTTCCCCGAACCACTCGAGGTCCGCAAGGCCCGCGCCGTCGGGATCCTCGCCGACCCCGACCTAGCCTCCGCGTTCCTCAAGGGCCAGCCGTCGAAAGACCTGCGCTCGACCCACAGCCTCCAACTCGTGGTCCACCTCAGCGCCGACCAAGCCCGCACCACCCTCGAGGGCTTCGAGCCCGTCGCCAAGATCGACGGCCCCCTGCGCGCTCGCCTGACCGAGCAGGTCGCGACCTGGTGCAACCGCCCCGAAACCTCGTTCAACGTGCTCCCGGTGATCGACCTCAACGAGCACACCCCCTCGGTCAGCGACTCAGTGACCGTGCGCATGGGCGATCGCGCGAAGCTGCGCACACCCACCTGCGTGTTCCCCTATTGCGACCGACCCTCCCACCGCTGCGACGTCGACCACCGCATCCCGGTTGGCGACGCACTCGGCCAACACGGCACCAGCTGCGACTGCAACCTCGTCCCCCTGTGTCGCCACCACCACCGACTCAAGACCCACGCCGGCTGGGCCTACACCGAGATCGAGTCGCAGGTCTGGCTCTGGACCGACCCCAACAACCGCAGCTACCTCCGCGACCACCACACCACTCGCGACGTGACGATCGACGACAGGCCAGCACTGGTCGCCTCCCCCGACTGGACCGAACGACGCGACCAACTCAGACGCCAACGCATCCCCACAAGACCCACAGCCAGCGCCGGATGCCGACAACAACCCGTCACGGATCCCGCCGACGACCCACCACCCTTCTAGCGGCAAGGTCCATACCCTCGGGCAGCATCCACCCACGCCAACGCGCCATCAGGCACAGCAGCGCGCCCACGACGGTCGCAAGAAGAGAGCCCACCGTGGTCAGTCCGGCGTCCTTCATCACGACCATCACCCCGCTCGCCACCAGAGCGCAGGTGGCATAGAGCGTGTTCCCGCCGAAGATGGTCGGGACGTTGCCGACGCAGAGATCGCGAATGATCCCGCCACCGACCGCAGCGACCGTCCCGAGAAACAGCGCGGGCAACCAGCCCAGCCCGAATAGCAGCGCCTTCTGCGTACCGACAGCCGCCCAACAGCCCAGCGCGAGAGCGTCGACGAAGGGGAACACCGCATGCCAAGCACTCCCCTCCGACGCGATCAGGAAGGCGAACCCGGCACCGGCCAGCGCCGTGAGCAGGTAGGCGTCGTCGGTCAACGCGATGGGAGTTCCGTGCTGCAGCAGCACGTCGCGGATCATCCCGCCGCCCAATCCCGAGACCGTGGCGAGCACGGCGAAGCCGATCGGGTCGAAGCGATAGCGCCGAGCGATGGCACCACCGAGCACGGCGTTGGCGAACACCCCCGCGAGGTCGAGCCAACGCAACAGCTCCGGTAACGACTCCTTCACGCCTCACATCCTGGCGGGCGCGAGCTCATGACCGCCATCGGCGGCCAACAGGGCGCGCATCGTGCCGAGGTCCTCGGCCTGGGCCGCGATCATCTGGCGCGCGGCGTCGGCCACCAACGGGGAGGCGTGCTCGGCGATCGCGTAGCGCGCCATGTCGATGCCCGCCAGGTGGTGCCGGATCATCAACTGCAAGAAGAGCACGTCGAACCCACGACCGCTAAGCCCATAGAGCTCGATCATCTGCCGCGGCGTCGCCATGCCGGGCATCGCTGCCACATCGGGACTGGTCGAGGTGGGCATCGGCATCGACATCATCCAGCCCATCGGATGCGGATCGACCGGCGAGCGACCCCAGACCCGCAGCCACCCACGCATCGCGCCGGCCTCCTCAGCCTGCGAGGACAGGATCGACATCGCGACCGCGCGGATCGCAGGCGTCCCCTTCGACAGCGCGTACTGACTCATCAGGATCGCCTGCTCGTGATGCACGCTCATGTCCTGGCAGAACCCGACCGCGACGGCGTTGGGCTGAGGAATGCTCGCCGGCTTCGCCGAGCTCCCACATCCAGTCAGAGCGACGGCAAGCAAACCGGCAAGAAGGAGCCGCCTCACTTCCAAGCAGCCGAGTTCAGGTGGAGCACGTAGAAGCCCGAGACGGTGTCGGTGTACCAGACGTCGTGCCGCGCAAGGTCGAACGCGGGCTGCGAGAAGGCGAGGTCACCCTGCATGTTGGGCAGGGGACTTCCGGTCCGAGGGGGCGCGATGAAGTACGCCACCACCTTCGGCTTCGCCGGGTTCGCGATGTTGAACACCCATAGACCCGAGTTCAGCTCCGAGCACGCCACGATCTGCGGGTTCACCGTCGTCGGCATCGCGCAGTAGTGACTGCCATACCCGAGCACCAGACTCGTTCCCAGCGGATTGGGATCCGCCGACGCGAGCGCATGGTTGGCCGGCAGCTGCACCGTAAGCCGCAGATCGGACACGATCCGCGGCGCACTGGGGTTGTCGATGTTGACGATGCGCGTCGCTCCGGCCTTGTTCGCGATCGTCGCCGGGTTGAACCGGAACGCGAACTCGTCGAACTCGAGCAGATACTTGTGACCGCCCGAGGTGAACGCCTGGCTGTTCTGTGGGATCGACACCGTCGGCCAGGTGATCCGCTTGATCTCGCGCACCACCGGGTGCGGGTACCGCAACTGGATCTGACTCACGTCGAGGATCGCGAGGTTCCCGTTGATGGGGTCCGTTTGATACAGCGTCCGGCCGTCCGGCGACAGGCTCAGGCCGTGCGAATAGTAGGCGCCCTTCCAGAGCTGGCGCGGGTGCCGCGGATCGGTCAGGTCGAAGGCGTAGATGTAGCCCGCGCCGCCCGCGACCCAGAACGTGCGTCCGTCCGGGCTGAAGCCGCTCTCGTGACCGGTGGCGATCGCGGCTTGGCCGAGCAGTTGCGGATGACGGCAGTCAGCGGCGACCGAGTAGACGTCGAGGGTGCCGGGCAGCGTCAGCGCGTTGCCGACCTCCGCCACCAGCAGCCCGCGCTTGGCGTTGAGGTTCAGCGACTCGTGCGGCGACAGCATCGCCAGCGCGGTCAGCATCGCGGTCAGTCGCGGCCGTGCCGGGTTCGTCATGTCGAGGACCGCCGTCCCCAGGCTCGGTCCGGCGAGCGGTGAGATCACGGTGAGGGGCGCGCCGAGCGAGGTGTCGTAGAAGGCGCAGGTGTGACCCGCCATGTCGACGTAGCGCCACACGCGGAAGCCACCCGGCGTCTTCTGACCCGAGACCTTGGTGAGGTTGCACGTCCAGCCCTGCGCGCCTGCCGGCGACGCGATGTCGGCGGCGGTCACGCGTCCTTGCATGCCGGACTTCGCGCGCGAACCCGCCGCGCACGCGATCGACGGGGTGGCACGCAACGTTGGCCCGGGGGCGGTCACCGGGGCGGTCTCCTTGGCGAGCTGGCTCGCCGTCAGGGAGATCAACTTCGCGATGTCGGTGGTCGGCAGCGGTGGCAGCACGATGCCACCGCCGGTGGGCGTGGCCGCGACGCTCGATCCCGTCGCCAGCAGGAGGAGGCTGCAGCCCGATGCAATCGCGCTCCACAGGATCGTTCGCTTCGACGTCCGATTCATCACTGGGTCAGTTAAGCCCAGTCTCAAGCCCGGCGACAGGCTGTACCTCGGCCGTGGCGTGACCTAGTTTGGCTAGCGGAGTTGTGACCTGCATCACGCGTCGAGACCGCCAGGGGCCAGCATGAAGATCAACCCGCTCAACCCGACCAACCCGCTGGGACTTCAGTGGTACGAGCACCCGTCACTCCTGCTGCAGCTGGCGAACCTGGCGAAGGAACGCAACGACCTCCGCGAGCAGAACCTCTTCGAGCAGAAGGAGATCCGGCCGGAGGACGACCTGCCGGAAGCCCCCGAGGAGGCGGTCCGTGCGCGTACGCCCGACGGCACCTACAACGACCTGGGCTGCCCGCACATGGGCGCGAAGGGCACGGGCTTCGGGCGCAACGTGCCGCTCGCGATGACCACCGTCGACAAGAAGAACCTGCTCAAGCCCGACCCTCGCGAGATCAGCAACAAGCTGATGGCGCGCGACACGTTCAAGCCCGCGGGCATCCTCAACGCCCTCGGCGCGGCCTGGCTGCAGTTCGAGAACCACAACTGGTTCTTCCACGGTAACGGCGACCCGAGCCGCTTCATCTCGATCCCGCTGCAGGACGGGGACGACTTCCCCGAGAACCCCATGATCATCCGCGACACCATCCCGATGGACGGCGGCGAGATCAAGGACGGTTGCCCGGCGCCTGTCTTCGCGAACGCCGAAACGCACTGGTGGGACGGGTCACAGATCTACGGCAGCGGCGTCGAGAAGCAGACGATGATGCGCACCTTCGTCGACGGCAAGATCAAGGTCGATGACGGTGGCCGCCTCCTCAAGAGCGAGATCGAAGGCGTCGACCTCACCGGCATGCAGGAGAACTGGTGGTTCGGCCCGGGGTTGCTGCACACGGTGTTCTCCCGCGAGCACAACACGGTTTGTGATGCGGTGAAGAAGGCGCACCCGGAGTACTCGGACCAGCGACTCTTCGAGATCGCTGTCCTCGTTGTTTCGGCTCTCATTGCCAAGATTCACACCGTGGAGTGGACCACCACGGTGCTGCGGCACCCTGCTCTTCAGATCGGCATGAATGCCAACTGGTACGGGGCGCTGGGTGAGACGTTCCGCGACAAGATCGGGCGCGTCGGGAGCAGTGAGGCGCTGTCGGGGATCATCGGATCGCCGACCGACCACCACTCCGCGCCCTTCTCGCTCACCGAGGAGTTCGTGTCGGTCTACCGGATGCACCCGCTCATCCCCGACGACTGGTCCTTCTTCTCCCTCGAGAGCGGCGAGCATCTCTTCGACAAGTACTTCACCGACCTCCAGGGCCGGTACACGCGCGACTTCATGGACAGCCTGCAGATGGGCGACATGTGGTACTCGATCGGCAAGGCCAGCGCCGGCGCGGTTTGCCTGCACAACTACCCCAATGCCCTGCGCAGCCTGACCCGTGTCGACGGTCAGGTCACCGATCTGGCGACGCTCGACATCGTCCGCGACCGTGAGCGCGGCGTGCCGCGCTACAACGAGTTCCGCGAGGCGCTGCGGATGCCGCGGCGCAAGAGGATCGAGGACATCACGCCCAACAAGCAGTGGGCCAAGGAGATCAACGAGCTCTACCACGGCGACGTCGACGCGGTGGACCTGCAGATCGGCATGCAGGCCGAGCAGCCGCCCAAGGGCTTCGGGTTCTCCGACACGGCCTTCCGGATCTTCATCCTGATGGCCTCGCGGCGGTTGAAGAGCGACCGGTTCTTCACCAAGGACTTCCGGCCCGAGGTCTACACCAAGACCGGCTTCGACTGGGTGAACAACACCTCGATGAAGGACGTGCTGCTGCGGCACTACCCGGAGCTCGAGCCCGTGATCGGGGACGTGGAGCGAGTCTTCGCACCCTGGCACGAGCTCGGCGTCGCCGAGCCGGGCAAGAAGCCGACGATTCTTCGCGCGGCGGACACTGTCAAGGGCTATCTGCCTTGGGGCTGAGGGCTCTAGGTTCGGAGGTATGAGTCTCGACGTCGGCGGTCTGTCGCTTCTGCTCGATGGGGAGTACGCCAGCCTTCGGCGGCGTGTGCGGGAGTACCTGGTCGAGCATGCAGGGTTGCTGTCTGAGGTCGAGACTCTCGACAAGGAGGCGTACCGCGATCGCGTTCGCGATCTCGTGCTCGAGGCTGCGTCGACTGGGCTGACGGCCTCCGGGTTTCCGGCTGAATACGGCGGCCGTGATGACTTCGGTGGAAACGTCGCTGCCTTTGAGACGATCGCTTTCGGCGATCTGTCGGTGCTGGTGAAGTTCGGGGTTCAGTTCGGGCTCTTCGGTGGGGCTATCCACCAGCTCGGGACGAAGCCGCACCACGACGCCTGGCT
>JBQCDC010000474.1:0-9835 GCA_051961575.1 Marmoricola sp. | reverse complement strand
ACCGCGCGAGCCGTCGCTGAAACGGACAACCTCGTCGCTGCGCTGAGTGCGCGCGAGACGCCGATGGCGGACACGTCGGGCACTCGTCGCGGAGCGAGCCGAGGTCTCAAGTTCCTGTTCTTCTTGATCTTCCTGGCGGGCGCGGGCTGGCTGGCCGCCGCCACGGTGAAGCACATCCCCAACGAGGTCGCCGCTGGGGCGGTCGCCGGCGTCGGATTGGTCGCTTGGCTGCTCTCGCTGCTGATCGGGCGAGGCGAATCGACACCGAGACCCGCTCAAGGTGACCTCGAGAAGAAGATCGCCGCCGCCGTCGACAGCACGGTGATGACGGCCGTCCGCGCCGAGGTCGGGTCCTATGAGAAGGCCGTCGCCGACCTGCGGGCTGCGCTCAGCCACTAGTAGATTCTCGGTTCGCGTGGTCCGGCCCATAGGCTGGGCCACATCATGGCTGAGTACGTCTTCACTCTTCGTAATGTCCGCAAGGCCCACGGCGACAAGGTCGTGCTGGACAACGTCACGCTCTCGTTCCTGCACGGCGCCAAGATCGGTGTCGTCGGTCCGAACGGCACCGGTAAGTCCACGCTGCTGAAGATCATGGCGGGCCTCGAGCACGCCAACAACGGCGACGCGATCCTCGACCCCGACGCGACCGTCGGGATGCTCCAGCAGGAGCCGCCCCTCACCGAGGGCAAGACCGTTCTGGAGAACGTCGAGGAGGCCGTCGGCGAGGTGAAGTCCAAGATGCGTCGCCTCGACGAGGCCTACGCCGAGATGGGCGACCCGGACGCCGACATGGACGCTCTGATGGCGGAGACCGGCGAGCTGCAGACGTACCTGGACAACATCAACGCCTGGGACATCGACAGCCGCCTCGACCAGGCCATGGACGCGCTGCGCTGCCCGCCGCCGGACTCGATCGTCGACAATCTCTCGGGTGGTGAGCGCCGCCGCGTCGCGCTCTGCAAGCTGCTGCTTCAGCAGCCCGACCTGCTGCTCCTCGACGAGCCCACCAACCACCTCGACGCCGAGTCGGTGCAGTGGCTCGAAGGTCACCTCGCCTCCTACCCGGGCGCTGTCCTGGCCGTGACCCACGACCGTTACTTCCTCGACAACGTGGCGCAGTGGATCCTCGAGCTCGACCGCGGCAAGACGCACCCGTACGAGGGCAACTACTCGACCTACCTTGAGACCAAGAAGGAACGCCTCAAGATCGAGGGTCAGAAGGACGCCAAGCGCGCCAAGATGCTCGAGCGCGAGCTCGAGTGGGTGCGGTCGAACGCCAAGGCCCGCCAGACCAAGTCGAAGTCACGTCTTGCCCGCTACGAGGAGCTCGCTGCCGAGGCCGACCGCGCGCGCAAGATCGACACCGCGGACATCAACATCCCGCCGGGGCCGCGCTTGGGCGACGTGGTCCTGGAGGCCGATCACCTCACCAAGGGCTTCGAGGACCGCGTCCTGTGGAACGACATCTCCTTCACGCTGCCGCGCGCCGGCATCGTCGGTGTGGTCGGCCCCAACGGCGTCGGCAAGACCACGCTGTTCCGGATGATCACCGGGGGAGAGACGCCCGACTCCGGCACGCTGACCGTCGGCCAGACCGTGAAGATCTCCTATGTCGACCAGAGCCGCGGCGGCATCGACCCGAACAAGAACGTCTGGGAGGTCGTCTCCGACGGTCTCGACTTCATCAAGGTCGCCAACTTCGAGATGAACTCGCGCGCCTACGTTGCCTCGTTCGGCTTCAAGGGTCCGGACCAGCAGAAGAAGGCGGGCGTGCTCTCCGGTGGTGAGCGCAACCGACTGAACCTGGCGCTGACGCTCAAGCAGGGTGGCAACCTCCTTCTGCTCGACGAGCCGACCAACGACCTCGACGTCGAGACCCTGTCGTCGCTCGAGGACGCGCTCCTGGAGTTCCCCGGCTGTGCCGTGGTGACCTCCCACGACCGCTGGTTCCTCGACCGCATCGCCACCCACATCCTCGCCTGGGAAGGCACGGAGGAGGACGAGGGCGCATGGTTCTGGTTCGAGGGCAACTTCGCCTCGTACGAGGAGAACAAGATCGAGCGCCTCGGCATCGAGGCAGCCCGTCCGCACCGCGTCACCCACCGGAGATTGACCCGCGACTGATTGACGGCTCGGCGCTTAGCGGATGTCGACCTCGGCGCAGGCGGGGTTG
Organism: Marmoricola sp.; assembly: GCA_051961575.1. Lineage (GTDB taxonomy): Bacteria > Actinomycetota > Actinomycetes > Propionibacteriales > Nocardioidaceae > Marmoricola. The sequence goes on along the minus strand of JBQCDC010000474.1, from coordinate 7,659 downwards.
CTGCCCAGGAGGCGATCGCTGACGGCGTCGAAGACGCGTCCGACGGCGGCGAAGTCGGCTGGCGAGGCCTGTTCGACGAGGTGCTCGCGGACTCCCGTGACATGGGTGGGGGCGGCCTTGACGAGCAGCTTCCACCCGGCGTCGGTCATCACGGCTGCGACGCCTCGACCGTCGCCAGGAATGGACTCGCGGCGAATGAGGCCCATGGTCTCCAGGCGCTTGACCGTGTGCGTAGTGCGGCTGCGCGAGTAGGACAGCGCATCGGCCAGGATGGCCATGCGGACCGATCGGTCGGGGGACTCGGAGAGTCTGACCAGGATCTCGTACTCGGGCAGCGAGATCCCGTGGGCGTGCTGAAGCTCGCGATCGAGCTGGTCCAACAGCATGGTCGTTCCCATGATGTAGGCGCGCCACGAGTGCTGCTCGTCCTCGGTGAGCCAGCGCGTTTCATCCGTTGCCATGGGCGAGAGTCTAGGACTTCACCTCTAGGTAGTTGAAACTTTGACGGAATAGGTCTACCGTAGGGGTTGTTAAGACTTCAACTAGTTCGACATCCATCCGAGAGGAAGTACCGACATGACCGCCACCACCCCCGGCACCTGGACCATCGACCCGAGCCACTCCGAGGTGAGCTTCACCGTCCGCCACCTGATGAGCAAGGTCCGCGGCCAGTTCGAGACCTTCGAGGGCACCATCACCACCGGCTCCGAGCTCGCGGACACCAGCGTCGAGTCCTCGATCGACCTGAACTCGATCAACACCCGCGACGCCCAGCGCGACGGTCACCTGCGCTCGGCTGACTTCTTCGACGTGGAGAACACCGGCCCGATGACCTTCAAGAGCCTGTCCTTCGACGGCAAGAAGGCGACCGGCGAGCTGACCATCAAGGGCGCGACCAACGTCGTCGAGCTCGACGTCGAGTTCTTCGGCGAGGACAAGGACCCGTGGGGCGGCACCCGTATCGGTTTCGAGGCCACGGCCGAGATCAACCGCAAGGACTTCGGCATCGACTTCAACATCCCGCTCGACGGCGGCAAGCTCCTCGTCGGCGACAAGGTGAGCATCACGCTTGAGATCCAGGCTGTTCTCCAGGCCTGATCTGACGAAGGAAGGTCTCGATACACCGAGCCTCCGGCTCGGCACTCGACCAGCGAACCGTTGGTCGAAAGCCGCCGAAGGCGGTGTAACGAGACCTTTTGCGTCTGGAAGGATCGCGCCGTGCGCCACCGTTACGAATGTCCTATGCGTTGGGCGGATCTGGACATGCTGGGTCACGTCAACAACGTCACCTACCTGAACTACCTGCGCGAGGCGAGGGTCGACTTCTTCGCGGCACTGGGACGCACCATCGACGTCGACGAGCTCGACGAGGGGATCCGGATCACCCGCAACCAGGTCGTCTTCGTCGCGCCTCTTCTCTTCCGGCCGAAGCCGATCACGATCGAGCTCTGGACCAGTGACATCGAGGAGGACTCGTTCGCCCTCAACTACGAGGTCTTCGACGAGACCGAGACGGGTCGAGTGGTCTACCTGCGCGTCCGTGCCGAGCTGCGGCCATGGGTGGTCGCTACCGGGAACGCGCGGAGCCTGACCGCCGACGAGCGCGCGCAACTGTCCCGCTACCAGGGCGACCCGATCGAGTTCTCGCCGGTTCCGACCGTGATTGACTCGTCGATGCTGCCCGCGTCTTACGACCTGTCGGTACGGCTCTCCGACCTCGACATCTATCGCCGGGTCAGCGACGTCATCTACTTCGAGTACTTCCAGGAGGCGCGGGTCGCCTACCTCTACGACCTCGCGTCTCGTGCGGACGAGGCCAGCGCGCTGGTGATCGCGCGGACCGACATCGCCTATCACCAACCGGTGCTGTTGCGCCGTGAGCCCTACGTGATCCGCTCTGGCGTCGCGAAGGTGGGCAACAGCTCGTTCACCGTGGTCGGCCAGATCCTCGACGATGACACAGTGGTGGCCACCGCCCAGGTCGTCCTGGTTGGATTCGACCCCAAGCGCCAAGCGGCCGCTCCGCTCACCGAATCGCAGCGCGCGGTGCTGATCGCGGAGTACGAGTCGGTCTAGCCGGGTGTGTTGACCATGAAGTCGGCGGCCCGGCGGACGTAGTCCCAGAACTCCTGGTCCTGCTCCGGAGGCAGAGCCACTTCATCGAGGGCGTCGCGGAAGTGGCCGAGCCAAGCGTCGCGTGCGTCGGGCGTCACGGCGAACGGGGCGTGGCGCATCCGGAGACGCGGATGCCCGCGGGTCTCTGAGTACGTGCTGGGGCCGCCCCAGTACTGCATGAGGAACAGTCGGAAGCGCTCCTCCGCGGGACCGAGGTCCTCTTCGGGATACAGGGCGCGGAGGAACTCGTCCTCGGCCACGCCCGCATAGAAGCGAGCGACGATCGCGGTGATGGTGGCCTCGCCACCGATCTCTTCGTAGAAGGTCGTCATGTCCGGTCGTCCGTCGTGGGTGCGCGCATCACTGAGGGGTGGTGAACATTCTGATGTTCGCCTCGTCGAAGGCATCCTTGATGCGCTCGCGGAGCACGCGCGCCAGTCGCCATTGTTGCAGCGGGGCGGACTTCATCGACACGCGCACCACGAGTCCGGCCGGCCCCATCGACTGGACGCCCCACACCTCGGGCTCCTCGAGGATGACGGGTCGGTACGCGGGGTCCTCCCACATGGTGTGGGCGACCTCCCGCAACACGGTCTGGGCCTGCGCGATGTCGGTCTCGTAGCCCACGGTGATGTCGACGACCGTGCGCGCCCAGTTCTGGCTCTGGTTGCCGACACGCATGATGTCGCCGTTGCGGACGTACCAGACGGTGCCGTCCACGTCGCGGAAGCGCGTGACCCGAAGCCCGACAGCTTCGACGGTGCCGGAGACATCGCCGATCTTGATCGAGTCGCCCACGCCGTACTGGTCCTCGACCATCATCGCGATGCCCGACAGGAAGTCCTTGACGAGGCTCTGCGCACCGAAACCGATGGCGAGGCCCACCACGCTGGCGCTGGCCAGGATCGGTGCGATGTCCATCCCGAGCTCGGAGAGGATCATGACGAAGACGACCCCGTAGATGAGCACGCTCGCGATGCTGCGAAGCAGCGATCCCAAGGCCTCGGCACGCTGCTTGCGACGAGTGGTCTGCTGCGCGGTCGACGGCGCTTGGCCGACGCTCGGCCACCGGAAGGTCAGGGTCCCGGCGGCTGCCTTCACGATGAACCGGTTGATGATCCGGTGGGTAACCCAACGCAGCACCCAGGCGAACGCGACCAGCACCAGGATCGACAGCGGTTTGCCGATCACCCAGGCCGCAGCGTGGGCCAGATATTCGTTGTGGGTCCAGTTCCAGACCGCAGCGCAACTCATGCTGTCGCTGCGCTGACAGGTGGTGGGAATGTCCCACAGACTGCTCGACACGGCGCTCAACATAAGCCCGAGGCTATCGATCGGGTGGTGAGCAGATATCCTGCGGGGTGTGATGACTCAGCGCGCTTCCCGCATTGCTGCTCGGACCTTCGCGGCAACCTTCGCACTTGCTCTTCCGCTGGCGGGGGCGCCCGCGTTCGCTGACCAGCCGTCGGCCTGGCCGACCCAGCCGACGCACTCGTTCTGGAACTACTTGGTGCTGCTCATCCTGATCCCCGGGGCGATCGCCCTCACCATCACCGTACTTGTCGTCCTGCCCTCGCTCGTCAAGGGCGACGCGTACGACCCCACCAAGGCGTGGAGCGGTATGCGCGGCGGGAAGTCCGAGTGGTTCGGCGGGCCCGCCAAGGGCACCGACCAGGCTGCTGCGCCCAAGGCCGAGGGATCGGGTGGTGCGAGTGCGAGCTGGTGACCTCACCGCCGCACAACGCCGGGAGATCGACGCCGCGATTCGCGGAGCTGAGACCGCCAGTCGCTTCGAGTTCTCGGTCTACGTAGGACCGACCGAACCGAACCACCGTGACTACGCCGAGCGCATGCACGCGGTCATGGCGTCCCCTGACCGCAGCGTGCTCATCATGATCAACCCGGACGACCGAGCCTTCGAGATCGTCACCGGACAGGTGGTTCGCCGAGTCCTGACCGATCAGCAGGTTCAGCTCGCCGCGATGACGATGCGCTCCTCCTTCGTCGAGAACGACCTCGTCGGAGGCATCGTCGCCGGCGTCGCCATGCTGGGCCAGGCCGCGCGCGGGCCCCAGACCCTGCACGCGGCCCCCTAGATCGTCGCGGCGCCGTCAAGGTCGGTTTCACAACGGGCGTGGTGATCTCGCCGCATCCCGATCGAAATTTCGACCAAGATGCGGCAACTTCGATCACTTCACGCGGTCGATTCCCAGGGGCACGCCTCATCTGACCTGAAATTCCGGTGGCTCCCGCGCTCGCCTTAAGCGTCTCCGAGTCGCTCATGACACGATCAAATTGGCCGCATACCGATCGAAATTTCGATCGGGATGCGGCCAATTCACAACGGGCGTGGTGAAACCGCGGCCGCCGCAAGCGCTACTGCACGAGATTCAGCTTCCGTCGCGCTCCTGCGCGGCCAGCGCACGCGCCACGTCGGCGCGGCCCTCGGACACGTAGCGCTTCGCTGCCGGCGGTGCCGTCGTCTCGGCCAACCAGCGGTCGGCCCGATCCAACGTCTCGGCAGTGGGGTTGGCACGCGGGAACGTGTACTCCAGCGCGATCCGAGCCAACCAGACGCCGCGCGTCTCGAGGATGTGGTCGGCCATCTCGAAGTAACGCTCCACGTACGGCGCCAGCACGTCCTCCTGCCCGGAGCGTTGGAAGCTCAGACAGATCTGGCGAGCCGTCTCGTTCGGGGTGTCGTGGCTCATCACGCCCAGCTCCCACGCGTGCTCCTTGGCCTCGGCCGTCGGCATGGACGCACGCGCGCCCGCCGCGGACTCGGCACCGGAGATCGTGTTGTCCCGAGCCAGCTCGGCGTCGATCGCGGCGTCGTCGGCACGGCCATTGATCGCCAGCGACGTCAGCAGGCTCCAGCGCAGGTCCTGGTCGACGACCAGTCCCGGCAGCGTCTGGGTGCCTTCGAGGAGGTCGCGGACCTGGCCGAGTGCCTCCTCGCTCGACGCCGCGCTGCACAGGGCGCGCGCGAAGGCGAGCTGGTGATCGCTGCCGGGGGCCGCACCTGCCAGCAGTTCGCGGACACCCGACTCCCAGCGAGCGCGATTCGCGTCGCGGTGCTGCGGCGCCGAGTAGAGGTCGGCGGCCGTGCGGGCGTAGCCGAGGAGCGCGCCCACGGCGGTCAGGTCGCGCTCGCGTCCGACTCCGCGGAGCACCAGGGCGACGAAGTCCGTGGCCCGCATCTCCGCGTCACGAGTCATGTCCCAGGCGGCGCCCCAGCACAGCGCACGCGCGAGCGAGTCGTCGAGCAGGTCGATGCCGTCGACCAGCGTCCGCAGCGACCTCTCGTCCAGACGGATCTTGGCGTAGGTGAGGTCGTTGTCGTTCAGTAGCAGCAGGTCGGGCTGCGCCGCGCCGATGAGGTCGGCGATCTCGGTGCTGGCGCCGGAAATGTCCGTCTCCACATAGCGACGTCGGACAAGGCGATCCTCGACCAGGTCGTAGAGGCCGACGCCGATGCGGTGCCGACGCAGCGTCGGGTAGTCCGGGTGAGCGGTCTGCGCGATCGCGAATCGCGTGTACGTGCCGTCGTCTGCGAGCTCGAACTCCGCATGCAGCGTGTTCACGCCCGAGGTCTGCAGCCACTCGGTGGCCCACGAGGTGAGCTCCCGTCCCGACGAGCGCTCGAGCGCGCCGAGAAGGTCGCTGAACTCGGAGTTCTTGAACGCGTGTGACTTGAAGTAGGCGCTCAGGCCCTGGAGGAACGGCTCGTCCCCGACCCAGGCCACCAGCTGCTTGAGGGTGGACGCGCCCTTCGCGTAGGTGATGCCGTCGAAGTTGGACTCGACGGCCTCGAGGTCGTGGTTGTCCGCGGCGATGGGGTGCGTCGACGGCAGCTGGTCCTGGCGGTAGGCCCAGTTCTTGCGCGCGTTCGTGAAGCCGGTCCAGGCGTCGCTGAACTCGGTGGCCTTGGCGGCGCAGTAGTGCGAGGCCCACTCGGCGAACGACTCGTTGAGCCAGAGGTCGTCCCACCACTTCATCGTCACGAGGTCGCCGAACCACATGTGCGCCATCTCGTGGAGGATCGTGTTGGCGCGCTGCTCGTAGAAGGCGCGGGTCTGCCGCGAGCGCGGCAGGTACTCGTCGCGGAACGTTACGCAGCCCGCGTTCTCCATCGCGCCCATGTTGTACTCGGGCACGTAGAGCTGGTCGTACTTGCCGAAGGGGTACGGGTAGCCGAAGGCGTCCTCGAAGAACTCGAAACCCTGTTTGGTGATCGTGAACATGTCGTCCACGTCGCGATCGAGGTGGTCCTTGAGGGACTGGCGGCAGTAGTGCCCCAGCGGGATGGCGCCGTGCTTGCCCTCGTAGCGGTCGAACACGGCGTAGTACTCACCCGCGACGATCGCGGTGATGTAGGTCGACATGGTCTCGGTGGTCGGGAACCGCCACACGGCTTTGCCGTCGCCGAGGCGCTCGGGCTCGGGCGTGGCCGCGTTCGAGACCACCACCCAGTGGTCAGGGGCGGTGACGTTGAAGGTGAAGACGCTCTTGAGGTCGGGCTGCTCGAAGGTCGCGTACACGCGGCGGGCGTCCGGAACCTCGAACTGGCTGTACAGGTAGACGCGGTCGTCGACCGGGTCGACGAACCGGTGCAGACCCTCACCCGAGTGGCTGTAGGGGAGCGTGGCGCGGACGACGAGATGGTTCTCCGGCAGCAGGCCGCTGATCGCGATCCGGCTGTCCGCATAGGCGCCGGTGTCGACGGGTGCTCCGTTGAGCGTGACTTCGTGCAGCGTCGCATCGACGAGGTCGACCCACGTGTCGGAACCGGGGGTCGCCCGGAACGCAATCGTGGTCGTGCTCTCGAAGGTCTCGGTCGAGGTCGTGAGGTCGAGGTCCACGGTGTAGGACTCGACGGAGAGGATTTGGGCGCGGGTCTGCGCTTCATCGCGGGTGAGGTTCATTCCTGGCATGCCTTGCATCATGTCAGGGATCTGCAACCGCGCAGTGCGTACCTGGGCACCTTCTCCTCAGTTGCCGTGGCTCCACCACGGCTGCCTTCGTCGGGCGGCACCCATGCACGCACTGCGACGCTGCCGATAGGTCTTTCATGGATAACCTCGGGCCGTGACTCTTATTGCCGCCGCTGATGGCTCCGCGCTCGGAAATCCCGGCCCTGCGGGTTGGGCCTGGTACATCGACGACGATCGGTGGGCCAGCGGGGGGTGGCCGCACGGCACCAACAACATGGGCGAGCTCATGGCGGTACTGGACCTCCTGCGGCAGACCGCCGGCACGGACGAGGAGCTCGTCGTGATCTGCGACAGCACCTACGTGATCAACACCGTCACCAAGTGGATGGCCAACTGGAAGCGCAAGGGGTGGCGCAAGGGTGACGGGCAGCCGGTGATGAACCTGGAGATCGTTCAGGCGCTGGATGAGGCGATGACGGGTCGCAACGTGCGCTTCGAGTGGGTGAAGGGGCACACGGGTCATCCGCTGAACGAGGCTGCGGATGAGCGGGCGAACGCTGCAGCTCAGGCCATGAAGTCTGGAGAACCTGTTGTTGCGGGGCCCGGGTTC
>JBQCDC010000473.1:0-5050 GCA_051961575.1 Marmoricola sp. | reverse complement strand
TCAGATCCGGAGACTCGAGCAGGGCTCTGAGCGGCGGCAGGATCATCACGTGGTTGCAGACGCAGAAGAAATTCTGGAGCCCCTCGCGCTTGGCGCGCATGAGCGTCAGCGCCGTTGACGGATCCACAGCTGCGACGACGGCTTGTTGGCGTCGTAGGTGCCGTGGGTGACCGGGTCGTTGCCGATCGCCTTCGAGTGCACCTTGACGAGCACGTCGGCGGCCTTGCAGGTCGGCTCGGTGGCTCCGAACATCACCATGCCGAAGTAGCGCAGGGTGCGGGCATAGCGGGTGTGCGGGCGGTACTTCACCCCGCCGGACTGGATGACCGCAGCGGCCAGGTTGGGATCGAGGTGCTCGATCGTGACAGCGCGAGCAAAGCCGAGGATGTAGGAGGTCGGGTAGCTCCAGACCTTCCACGTCACCGAGTCGGGACCGAAGAAGCCGTAGTCCGCCTGCGGCTCGTAGTTCTTCGCAATCTGCTTGCGTGTCAACGCGATCATGAGCACTCCATTTGCCATCGGGGCCAATTGCTACACGACTGTAGGTTCGAAGAAGGTACCTTACGAAGGACCTCCCGCGGAAGTGAATCGCGACACAATGTCACACATATCAAGTTCTCCTCCGGCCAAGCGACGCTACGCACCGCGCATGCCGGCCGCACAGCGGCGCGAGCACCTGCTCGACGCTGCTTTAAGCGTGCTCGCGCGGGAGGGCTATGACAAGGTCACCGTCGACGCGATCGCACGCGAGGCAGGCGTGACGCGGCCGGTCGTGTACGACGCCTACGGAGGTCTCGAACCGCTCCTCCACGCCCTGCTCGACCGCAGCCAGCGCCGCGCTCTCGCATCCGTGCTGAAGCTGATGCCGACGGACACTCCGACCGATATCGACGACTGGATCCTGAATGCGTGCTCGGGATTGATCGAGGCCATCCAGGAGGCACCGGACGTCTGGCGGCCCATCCTCGGGCTGACCCGGGACGCGCCCGAGGTCGTTCGAGCACGGATCGACTCCACGAAGGAGCTGATCCGCGGCTACATCTCCGATGCGCTGCAGACCGGGCTCGAGATGCGGGGCGGCCCCTATCTCGACACCGACGTGCTCTCGCACCTGGTGATCGCGACCGGCGAGCACTTCGGTCGGCTGATCCTCGACGAGCCCGAGAAGTACACGCGGGACCGGTTGGTGGGCGCGCTCGACAGCCTGCTCACGGCTGCTCGCCCCCAGCCACCTGAGCCCCAGGAGTACATGACGTAGCCTCAGCCGGGTGCGGATCGCCACCTGGAACGTCAACTCGCTTCGTTCACGCATCGACCGGGTCGAGGCACTCCTCCAGCGTCATGACATCGACGTCCTGGCGCTGCAGGAGACCAAGGCCAAGGACGAGCAGATCCCCGTGATGGGCCTGCAGTCACTGGGCTATGAGATCGCCTCGGTCGGCTACGACCAGTGGAACGGCGTTGCGATCATCAGCCGTGTCGGGATCGAGGACGTGTCCGTCGGGTTCGACGGCATGCCCGAGTTCAACGGCAAGGCTGAGGCACGTGCGCTCGGCGCGACCTGTGGGGGCGTGCGACTCTGGTCGCTCTACGTCCCCAACGGACGCAAGCCCGACGACCCGCACTACGTCTACAAGCTCGAGTGGCTCGCGGCTCTGCGAACGGCTGCTGAGTCATGGCGAGACACACCCACCGCGATGGTCGGCGACTGGAACATCTGCCCGACGGACGAGGACGTCTTCGACGTCAAGCAGTTCGCCAACTCGACCCATGTCACGCCCGCAGAGCGAGCGGCGTTCCAGGCGTTCCTCGATGGAGGCTGGTTCGAGGTCACGCGCCAGTACGACGCGTCGTATACGTATTGGGACTACTACCGCCAGCGCTTCGAGCGCGACCGAGGACTCAAGATCGACTTCGTGGTCGGGTCGCCCTCGTTCGCGGAGCGGGTGACCGGCGCGTCGATCGACCGCGCCGAGCGCGACCCCAACACCGGTGCTGCCACGAGCCCGTCTGATCACGCGCCGGTGATCGTGGACCTTCAGGACTGACGCGTCATCATCGACTTGCCGGCAGGGCTGCTGGCGATGCCGACCAGGATCGCGGCGGCACCGATCTCGCAGAGGATCGTGAGCAACGAGCCGACGTGGAACACGTGCCGGCCGAACAGGCTGCCGACCAGCGAGCCGATCCAGCCGAGCACGACCGTGGCCAAGATGCTGATGTCCTGCCGACCGGGGATCACGGCTCGGGCGAGACCTCCGATGATGGCGCCGACCAAGGCGGCGCTGAGGATCAGCCACAGGGCCCAGCCCGCGATGGCGAGCACGACGATGAGAACGATCAGGATCGCGATCAGTGCGAGCATGATTCCAAGGTACCCGGGGACCTAATGGCGCGACCGCAGGCGCACACCCGGCATCGGCGGTGCATGCAGCGCCTCCAGCGGATCGGCCCTGGGAAGTCCGAAGCGGTCCGAGGTCCCGATCTCCAACAGCGTCTCCCAATCGGTCCGGTACTCGACGATGTCCTCGTGCGTGCGGCCGATGAAGTTCCACCACATGACGATCTCCTCGCCGAACGGTGTGCCTCCCAGCAGGAGCAGGCGGGTGTCCGTGGTCGCCTTGAGGGTCAGCGTCGTCGGTCCGGGCGCCCGGTAGCCGAGCTGATGTGCAGCGATCGCCTCGCCGTCGATCACCACGCCACCCATGTCGACCAGGACGCCGTGCTCGAAGTCGGGATAGACGTCGAAGGTCACCGACGCGTCCGCCTCCAGCATGACCTCCGCGCCGAGCAGCGGCGTGTGCGTCTCCACGGTCGAACGTGACCCCGCGAGAGTGCCGAGGAAGACGCGCGCCTCCCAGCCCTCGCCCGATACCGGCAGCGGCACGTAAGCCTCGAAACGTGGAGCCGTGTCGCGCGCATGGTCAGGGAGAGCGAGCCACAGCTGGCAGCCGTGCAGGACCTTGGTGTCCTGCGTCGAGTACTCCGAGTGGCTGATCCCCCGACCTGCCGTCATGAGGTTCAGCTCACCCGGGCGAACGCGCGCCCTGTTGCCGCCCGAGTCGTTGTGGTCGACCTCGCCGGTGAACAACCAGCTGACCGTCGAGAGACCGGTGTGGGGGTGCGGCGGGACGACCATGGGCTCGCTCACCGCGAGGTCATCGGGGCCGTAGTGGTCGAGGAAGCACCAGGCGCCGATCAGGCTGCGCTCGCGCGACGGCAAGGTACGGCGGACGTTCATGGCCCGCAGGCCACCGAGGGGAACGTCGCGAGGTTCGATGATCTCGAGCGCAGGACTCATGAGCCCATCCTGACGCACTGTCGGTGGACGACCCTAGCGTCACCGGTATGACCCGCATCGTCTACGCCACCGCGACCTCACTCGACGGCTTCCTCGCTGACGCCGACAACTCACTCGACTGGCTCTTCGCGGTGGATGGCGGTGATGACGCCTTGACCGAGCTGTCGGCGTTCGTGTCAGGCGTCACCGTCATGGTCGAGGGTTCCACGACCTATCGCTGGGTTCTCGAGCATGAGTCCCTCCTTGAGAATCCCGAGAAGTGGCAGGAGTTCTACGGCGACCGCAAGACGTTCGTCTTCTCCTCGCAGTCCGACCTGCCAATCGTTCCGGGTGCCGACATCGAGGTGCTCAACGGTCCGGTCGGCAGCCATATCGAGCGCATCCGCGAGGCAGCCGGCGGCGGTGACGTGTGGGTCGTGGGTGGCGGTGGGTTGGCCGTCGAGTTCGCTGACGGCGGCCACCTCGACGGCATCCAGGTGTCGATCGCGCCGGTGACCCTCGGAGCCGGCGCACCGTTGTTCCCGGCGCCCTTCGACTCGGCCCGGGTGCGCCTGACCGGCGTCCACCGGACCGGTCAGTTCATCCAGGCCGAGTACGAGGTCGCGCCGTAGAACTGTCGGTACCTCCTGTCACTCTCGTCCCATGAGTATCGGAAGCGTTGTCCTCATCGCTCTGCTGGCCTTCGTGTGCGGCGGAGTGACGGGAGTTCTCGCTCTCGCGCGGGTCCGCACGCGCGGCGATTTCACGCAGCCCGGCGACACGTCGGGCCTCATCCGCGGCGGACTCGAGCAGCTCAATCGTCGGATCGGTGACCTCGAGCAGCAGCGCGCCGCGTGGCAGAGCCAGCTGCATCAGCAGGTCGACGAGGTGCGGCACAGCACCGACAGCCTCCGGCGGGAGACCAGCGCATTGGCCACGGCTCTGCGCCGACCGCAAGTCCGCGGGCAGTGGGGCGAGCTGCACCTGCGCCGCACCATCGAGGCGGCCGGCATGAGCGAGCACTGTGACTTCACCGAGCAGGTGCATCTGACGTCAGCGGATGCGGCGTACCGACCGGATCTCGTGATTCACCTGGCCGGCGGCCGCGACGTGGTCGTCGATGCCAAGACACCACTCGACGCCTATCTCGACTCGATCGAGGCCGACGACGAGGCCGAGCAGATCCATCACCGCCAGAGGCTGGCGCGCAGCGTTCGATCCCATGTCGAGGCGCTGTCGCGCAAGAAGTACTGGGCTCTGGTCGCCGACTCCCCCGAGCTCGTCGTGCTCTTCATTCCGTCGGAAGCCTGCCTCGCAACGGCTCTGGAGATGGACAGCGGACTCATCGAGTACGCCGCCGAACGCAACGTCGTGCTGGCCGCGCCCACCACGCTGATCGCGCTACTGCGCACGATCGAGCACGGCTGGCGCGCGGAAACGCTCGCGCAGGCGACGCGGGAGATCAAGGAACTCGGGCAGGAGTTGCACCAACGTCTGATGACGCTCGGCGGCCACTTCGACAAGCTCGGCCGGTCGCTGCGAGCCTCCGTCGAGTCCTACAACGCGGCCGTCGGATCACTCGAGTCGCGAGTGCTGGTCACGGCTCGACAGTTCGAGGACATCGGTGCTGCGAACGGGACGCTCCACGTCCTCAAGAGCATCGATGTGACTACTCGAAGCGGCTAGTGTCGCCCGACCCGACACGAGCAATCTCAGGCTCACCCTCCGAGAAGTCGACCACGGTGGTGGGGGCGTTCAGCACCTCGCCGG
>JBQCDC010000472.1:0-4197 GCA_051961575.1 Marmoricola sp. | reverse complement strand
CGTCGGCGACGCTGTGACCTCGGCGCTGCGGGACTACCATCTCTCGGCCTCCGACGCTGCCGACGTGACCTCCAAGCTCATTACGGCAACCTCGCAGGGCAAGACGACCTTCGAGCTGTTCTCCGGCTCCCTGCACTCGGTGCTGCCGCTGGCGTCGGCCGCGCACATCAGCCTGAACGACATCCTCGGCGACCTCGCCTCGATGACCGTCCATGGCATGAGCGCGGACCAGGCGACGCAGAACCTCAACGACACGATCCGGCACATGCTGAACCCCACGCAGCAGCAGACCAAGGAGTTCGCGCTCTTCGGCCTGACCGCGCAGGGCGTCTCGGACCAGCTCTCGAGCAAGGGCCTCTCCGGCACGCTCGACATGCTGCACGACAAGATCGTCTCCTCCATGCCCCCCGGCTCCGACAAGCTCCTGCTGGACATGAAGTCGGCGCTCGACGAGCTGGACCCCAAGGTCCAGGAGCTCGGCCAGCATCTCTTCGACGGGTCTATGGGCTGGAAGGAGTGGATGAAGGAGGCCGTCCAGCTCGACCCGGTCCACGAGAAGCAGATCACCCAGCTCGCCACCCTCCTCGGCTCGACCCACGCGCTCGGCAACGAGCAGATGTCCGGCGAGACGGTCCTGCAGAACTACGCGCAGGCGTGGCGGCTCCTGACCGGCGACGCGACTGGCGCGAATACCGCGCTCATGCTCACGGGCGAGAATGCGGACTACACCCATCAGGCGATCAACGCCGTCGCGGGCGCCACGGCCGACGCCTCGGGGAACGTCAAGGGCTGGTCTGACATCCAGGACAACTTCAATACGAAGCTGGACCGAGCCAAGGAGATCTTCCAGACCACCTCCATCGAGATCGGCACGAAGCTCCTTCCGGCGCTCGGTCAGGCGCTCGACGGCTTTATCACCTTCGTCACCAACGTCGCGCCGCAGCTCTCGGGCCTCTGGGAGAAGGACATCCAGCCCGCGCTGGATAGCATCTCACGCTCGTTCCTCGGCGTCTTCGGCGACAGCAGCGGCACCTCCGGCACCACAGGGAACGCTGCGGCCGGATTTGGCTCGGCGATGAACAAGGTTGGGACGAACGCCGACGGCACCATGGGCCAAGACGGCACCGTGGCGAAGGCGGCCAAGGACTTCGGTCAGTCCATGAAGCAGGTCACCGACGGCATCAAGTCGGTCACCGACGCGCTGCCGCAGCTCGACCAGGCCACGAACGACATCAACAACAACATCGACAACTCGGGCATCACGGTCCACACCTACATCGTCACGATGGACCAGCAGTGGGGCGAGACCCTCGCGAGCATGCTCATCAAGTCCGAGATCTTCCGCGGCAACCTCCTCGGCACCATTGCCGGGGCTGTGTCCGGGATGGTCAGCCAGTGGGATGTCGGGATGGGCGAGGTTGTCGGTGTCGTCGAGGGCCTGCAGGGTCGAATCCTCGGCGCGCTTGCGGGGGCCAGCACGTGGCTCGTAGGCGCGGGCGAGCAGCTGATCGGCGGCCTCGTGGATGGCATCGCCGGGGCCATGAACGGCGCCCTCGCCGACGTCCTGTCCAATGTGACCTCGTTCATCGCCAGCCACAAGGGTCCGCCCGAGTACGACAAGGTCATGCTCAAGCCCCACGGCGGCTGGATCATGGGCGGCCTGATCGACGGCATCGAGGGGTCCATCCCCGCGCTCGGCTCGACGCTCCAGAAGGTGACGGACACCATCGCGGGCTCACTCGACCTGTCACCCGCCTTCGCGGCCATGGGAGGCGGCTCGGGCGCGTTCTCGTCGGCACCGCAGCAGCTCTACCTCGTGCTCGAGAACGGCCAGCAGCTCAAGGGATACGTCAGCACAGTCGCAGGGCAGGCCATCGACGCCGCCGATTTCAGGATGAGACGGAGGCCGTCGCTGTGAGCGTGACCGTCCGGACGAACCTCGCCACGAACCCATCCGCGGCGACGACGGCGACCAACTACGCCGCCGTCGCCGGGACGGGCGGCACTGCGTCGGTGGCGTGGAACTCGGGCGCAGGCTACCTCTCAATCCCCGGCTTTCCGCGAGTGACATGGACCGTCGCCACCACGGCTATCTCGGGCGGGATCTCCTACACGCAGACGGGGCTCTCGGCTGCGACGCAGTACGCCACGCAGATCTGGGTCCGCTGCTCCAAGGCTCAGACGCTCCAGCTCAAGGTCGACTTCCGCAACAGCTCGAACGCGATCGTCAACACGGTCACCGGCTCCACGGTGGCCGTCTCGGCGAGCACGTGGACGCAGCTGACGGTGGTCGGCACCTCGGGCGCGGCGGTGACCAACGCGGTCTTCACGGCGCAGGCGGTCACGGGAGGCTCGAACTGGGCTGCCTCCGACTGGCTCGATGGCGAGGCAATCCTCATCGAGGCGACCGGAACCGTCGGAACCTACTTCGACGGCTCGTTCACGGCTGCCGCAGGGAACGTCTATGCCTGGACCGGCACGGCGAACGCCTCGACCTCGACGGACACGGTCTACCAGCCGTTCATCTCGCTCAGCTCCGGAAGCACGCCGAGCCCGAACGTCTCGGTCACCTACCAGGATTTCGACCCCGGCACGAACCAGATCAACGTCTGGCGGACGGTGGACGGCAAGCGGCGCCCCGTGCGCGGCGCACGGCACCGCAACGTCGTCGGCTCGGACTTCGTGGTGGACTACGAGGCTGCCCTCGGCCGCACCGTCTCCTATGACATCGAGGTTCTCTCGGGCGTCTGCGCGGGCGTCGTCATCACGACGGCGACGATCACGCTCTCCTCGACCTCGGGTTGGCTGAGCGACCCGCTGCAGCCGGGCACAGCCATCCCGGTCTATGCCGACGTCGGGCCGAACGGCGAACCGGGCCTCGACTGGGACGCGCTCGCGCAGTTCGAGTACAAGTCGGCCGTGACGGAGATGATCGTCGCCGGCACCGATGAGCCCGTGGCGCTCGTGGGCAAGCGGCAGTCGGCGGACAACGTGGCGTTCCACGTCACGACGCTCGCCACGGCGCAGACCAATGCCCTCCGCGTGCTGCTCAAGCAGGCGAGCGTGGTCCTGTTCCGGCCGCTCGCGGGCTGGGCCTCGGCGCTGCCGGGCCTCTGCTACATGACCGCGGCGTCGATCCTCGAGCAGCCGGTCAACGAGAAGCTGGGCGGCCAAGAGGTCGAGTGGCAGGCCAAGAGCGACTTCGTCGCCCCTCCGGCGATGCCCGTCCTCGCGCCGACCACGACCTACGGGACCGTGGCCGCCGAGTATGCGACCTACGCGGCGTTCAACGCCGCGCACACCGGCCAGACCTATCTCCTCATCATCCAGAATCCGTAAGGGGGAACGTTGCCTACCGCTGAGGCGATATTTTCGGGGACGCTCACCTCGTCCATGGCAGCTGCGATGCCGACCCTCATGTCCTCCGATCAGGGCTGGGTCGGCATCACCCTCAACCTCACTGCTGTCGCCGGCACGAGCCCCCAGCTCGTGTTCGGCATCCAGTGGTCGAACGACGGAACGACATGGGCCGACGCGGACCCCGCGAAAGACGAGTTCACTGCGCTGACGACCGCGCCGCTGACACTCTCGCGCAGGTTCGACGTCAAGGCCAAGTACTGGCGTCCATACGCGACAGTCACGGGATCTGGCGCATCCTTCACCGGATCGGCCAACGCCTACTTCTAGGGGGTGAGCGATGCGCGCGCTCGACGCAACGACGACAGCGGCGCTCGCCGGCTCCCGCGCAGGCGACACGATCACGGTCTGGTGCTGGTACAACGGCTCGCTGGCCTACTCGGACCCGCTTCCCGTCGGCCAGTGGGAACTCTCCTACGACACGACGCGGCAGACGCAGACGCTCACCGTGGACGTCGAGGATGTCGACGGGACGAAAGCCCCTTGGCTCCTCGATGACCCGCTCGGCGTCGGCGGCTCGCTCCTGCAGGTCTACTACAACGTGGGCGGCGCGGGGTCGGTCGCCTACGACTGGTTCCGGATCTCCGAGACCGACCCCATCGAGTCGTGGAACTCCTACAAGGTCACCAATCAGGGCGTCGTGAACGTCGACTCCCCGCTCGGGAACGGCGTCTCGCTGCTCTGGGCCTCGGGCGGGGCGAAGATCACCCTCAAGGCCGAGACGCTGGCGAGGAACATCCTCAACGCACAGTTCCTCGCCCCGACCTCGCCGCCCACCTC
>JBQCDC010000471.1:0-3148 GCA_051961575.1 Marmoricola sp. | reverse complement strand
ACCAAGGCCGGCGTCATCACCGGCAACCCGGCGTATCCGACCGTGGTCACCGACGAAGGCTCGCTGTCCACTGCGGTCTCGGCTTCGGCCAAGAATGCCGGCTCGTCCCAGCCCGACGGCGGCTACGTGGCGGCCCTTCCTGCCGGACAGAAGTGCGGCTAGCCCCATGACGGACGAGCCGAACCTCCTTCTCGAGCTCGTCGACATGTTCGCGCTGATGCGGCGCGAATGCGCCTGGAAGGCCGCTCAGACGCACGAGTCGCTGACGCCGTTCCTCTTCGAGGAGGCCGAGGAGGTCCGCGAGGCCATCGAGTCCGGCGACCCCGCCCGGATCTGCGACGAGCTCGGCGACGTGCTGCTCCAGGTCTACCTCCATGCCGCGATCGCCGCCGAGGCCGGCGAGTTCGACATCTACGACGTCGCGCGGGGGCTGCGCGACAAGATGATCCGCCGCAACCCGCATGTCTTCGGCGGCGAGACGATCACCGATCCCGCCGAGATCGACCGGCGGTGGGAGGAGATCAAGGCGGCGGAGAAGGCGGAGCGCACCTCCTAGGTGGAACCGGTGGCGTACCAGGCGCGTCAGGGACTCCACCTTGGTTGTCCACAGTGAAGCTTCGACCCTTCCCACGGAAGACCCGCCGCCCGCCATTGTTGGGCGATGGAACGGATCGCCGGGCTTCTTGCAGATCAGGCGGGCACCGTCAGTCGCCGCCAACTGCACGCGGCCGGCTATCAGCCGGCTGACATCGAGCGCATGGTGCGACGCCGGGATCTGTCACCTCGGGCGCCGGGTGTCTATCTGCGGCATACGGCCGAGCCCACGTGGCTAGAACGAGCGTGGCTGGCCCTCCTCAGCGCCTCCAGTCGACCCGATCTCGATGATGTCGCGCTCGCGCACTGGACGGCACTGCGGATCGTCGAAGGGCCAGGGCGCCGGGGCGCGGTGGAAGACGCGATTCACGTAGCGGTACCGATCGAGCGTCGCGTGCGGCCCGGCGGTCCGGACCTCGTCATCCATCGGGCCAGCCGATTCGCCACGAAGGTGCACGGGGGTCGCCGCCCACCGAGGGTCCGTTATGAGGAGGCTCTCCTCGACGTCGCCTCCGGTCTGCCCGCCCTGGATGCGTTGGGCGTCCTGGCACGCGCGGTCGGCGACCGCCGCTCGACTGCCGCGCGCATCCTCGCGGTGTCGGAGGCACGCGCGCGACTGCCCCAACGAGCATGGTTGGAGGCCGTGCTCGGAGATATCGCGGAGGGTACGCACTCGGTCCTCGAGCACGGTTTCCTCGAACGAGTGCTTCGCCCGCACCGGATGCCGGTTCCGCGGCGACAGCAACGTGAGGAGACGCCGGTCGGGATCGTGTACCGCGACGCCGCGTACGACGACGTGCTGGTCGAGCTCGACGGACGACTCCACGAGACGACCCGCGACGCCGACCTCGAGCGCGACCTGTATGCGGCCGCGAGTGGTCGGAGGACCGTGAGGCTCGGGTGGCGCCAAGTCTTCGCAACGCCCTGTCAGACAGCCGCCGCCCTATCCCGCATCCTCAGTGTGGGGTGGCCATGCGGACCCCGCTGCCCGCTCCCCGGGTGATCGTGGAAACCGTGACGTACCACGTGCGTCCCAGATTCCACCTAACGCCGAGTCGGGGCGGCCTTCAGCGACCCGACGGCTTAGGCTGTTCGCGCAATCCCCCCGCATCAAGGAGCATCTGTGGCTGCCATCGACGCCGTACACGCACGCGAGATCCTCGATTCCCGAGGGAACCCGACCGTCGAGGTCGAGGTTCTGCTGGAGGACGGGGCGGTCGGACGGGCGGCGGTGCCGTCGGGCGCTTCCACGGGTGCGTTCGAGGCGGTCGAGCTGCGCGATGGCGGCGATCGCTACCTCGGGAAGGGCGTCGAGCAGGCCGTCGCGGCGGTCCTCGACCAGATCGCGCCGGCCCTCGAGGACGAGGACGCCACGGACCAGCGTCAGGTCGACCAGATCATGCTGGACCTGGACGGCACCCCCAACAAGGCCAAGCTCGGCGCCAACGCGATCCTCGGCGTCTCGCTCGCGGTGGCTCGTGCCGCCGCCGACTCGGCTGATCTGCCGCTGTTCAAGTACGTCGGCGGACCGAACGCCCACCTGCTGCCCGTCCCGATGATGAACATCCTCAACGGCGGCGCCCACGCGGACACCAACGTGGACATCCAGGAGTTCATGATCGCGCCGATCGGCGCGGCCACCTTCCGCGAGTCGCTGCAGTGGGGCGCCGAGGTCTACCACGCGCTCAAGTCCGTGCTGAAGAAGCAGGGGCTGGCCACCGGAGTCGGCGACGAGGGTGGTTTCGCCCCTGACCTCAGCAGCAACCGCGCGGCCCTCGACCTGATCGCGAGCGCCATCGACAGCGCTGGCCTCAAGCTCGGCTCGGACGTCGTGCTCGCGCTCGACGTCGCCGCGAGCGAGTTCGAGAAGGATGGCGTCTACACCTTCGAGGGCGCGGGCAAGAGCGCGGCCGAGATGACCGCCTACTACGCCGACCTGGTGGCGAACTACCCGATCGTGAGCATCGAGGACCCCCTCAACGAGGAGGACTGGGACGGCTGGAAGATCATCACCGACGAGCTCGGCGCCAAGACCCAGCTGGTCGGGGACGACCTCTTCGTGACCAACGTGGAGCGGCTCCAGCGCGGGATCGCCGGCGGCCAGGCCAATGCGCTGTTGGTGAAGGTGAACCAGATCGGATCGCTCACCGAGACCCTCGACTCCGTCGAGCTGGCGCACCGCAACGGCTACCGCTGCATGATGAGCCACCGCTCGGGCGAGACCGAGGACACCACCATCGCCGACCTCGCGGTCGCGGTGAACTGCGGCCAGATCAAGACCGGCGCCCCGGCTCGCTCCGAGCGCGTCGCCAAGTACAACCAGCTGCTGCGCATCGAAGAAGAGCTCGGCGATGCGGCGCGTTACGCCGGTCGCGGTGCCTTCCCGCGTTACAACGGCTGAGAGCTCTCAAAGGAGGCTGGACGGTGGCACGCGGGGCGCCTCGACCGACGGGCAAGTCGGGATCGAAGTCGACGAGCACGTCGGCGCGCCGTCCTGCCGCGAGCCGGGCCGGCGCACGACGACCCGCGGCCAAGCCGACCGCCAAGGCAGCCC
>JBQCDC010000470.1:0-2889 GCA_051961575.1 Marmoricola sp. | reverse complement strand
CCTCCGCCGACATCGCGCCGCACATCGAGGAAGGCGTCCAAGTCCTCGATCACCCGCTCCGGCGGAGTGATCGCTACGAAAAGACGCACGGCTCGAGCGT
Organism: Marmoricola sp.; assembly: GCA_051961575.1. Taxonomy (GTDB): domain Bacteria; phylum Actinomycetota; class Actinomycetes; order Propionibacteriales; family Nocardioidaceae; genus Marmoricola. The sequence continues at coordinate 2,789 of JBQCDC010000470.1, read as the reverse complement.
GAGAAGTGGCGGGTCGGCTAGAAGCCGAGGTCGCGCCCGATCAACTCCTTCATGATTTCGTTCGATCCGGCCCAGATCTTGGTGACGCGGGCGTCGCGCCAGGCGCGGGCGACGCGGTACTCGTTCATGTACCCGTAGCCGCCGTAGATCTGGACGCAGTGGTCGAGGACCTCGCTCTGGATCTGCGAAGTCCAGTACTTGGCCTTGGCCGCGTCGATCGCGGTCAACTCGTGGTTGGTGTGCGCGAGCACGCACTGGTCCACGAACGACTGCGTGACCTCGATCTTGGTGACGAGCTCCGCGATGAGGAACTTGTTCCACTGGAACCGGCCGATCGACTGGCCGAAGGCCTGGCGGTCGTGCGCGTACTGAATCGTCTCGGTGAGGATCTGGGCAGCGTGGGCGAGGTTCGTGATCGCCGAGCCGAGGCGCTCCTGCGGGAGGAACTGCATCATCTTGATGAAGCCGGTGTCGAGCTCGCCGATGAGGTCGTCGTTGCTGACGCGCACGTTCTCGAAGGCGAGCTCGGCGGTGTCGGACTCGTCCTGGCCGACCTTGTCGAGCACGCGACCGACCGAGTAGCCAGGCTTGTCGGTCTCGACGCCGAACAGTGAGATGCCCTTGGCCTTCTTCTCCGGCGAGGTGCGCGCGGCGACCACGACGAGGTCGGCGCTACCGCCGTTGGTGATGAAGGTCTTGGCGCCGTTGATCACCCAGTCGTCGCCGTCGCGCACGGCGGTGGTCTTCAGGTTGGCGAGGTCCGAGCCCCCGCCGGGCTCGGTCATCCCGATGGCGGTGAGGAGCTCGCCCGAGCAGAACTTGGGCAGCCAGCGCTTCTTCTGCTCGTCGTTGGTCAGGTGCACCAGGTACGGGGCCACGATGTCGGCGTGGATGCCGACGCAGCTCGGCAGGGTCATGTTGACCTTGGCCAGCTCCTCGGTGAGCACCGCGTTGAAGCGGTAGTCGCCGGCCTCGGAGCCGCCGAACTCCTCGGGGATCTCGAGGCCCAGGAACCCCTGCTTACCGGCGGCGAGCCAGAAGTCGCGGGTCAGGCCGTGGTTCGCCTCGTAGGCCTCGAGGTTCGGAACGACCTCTCGGTCGAGAAACTCCTTGACGGATCCGCGGAATGCCTCGTGGTCCTCGTTGTAAATGGTGCGCTTCATGCGCGTCATCGTAGTTTGCGCAGATGAGCGCGGCACCATGAGGGAATGAACTCTGTCCAATCGCCCAAGCAGCAGGATTCCGATGGGAATTCTCACCAACGCATGGGCCGCCGCGCGCTCCTTGCAGCGGGCGGAATCGCTGGGCTGAGCGCGTTGGCTGGATGTGGCTCCACCGCCGAGACGCAACCACCTCCAACGCCTACGCCCACACACGGGGTGTCTCCATCGGCCAGCGCGACGGCCGCCGGTCCGCCGCCGTGGAGCAAGCTCGCCTCCTCGGTGAGGGGCCATCTCGCCCTACCGGGCTCATCGCGCTACGGCTCGGTCCGCCTGACCGAGAACCCCCGCTTCGATGCCGCCCGACCGCTCGCCGTCCTGTCGGTCGCCGGTGTGGCCGACGTGCAGGCCGCCGTGCGCTTCGCCCGCGAGCACAACGTGCCGCTCGCGATCCGCTCGGGCGGACACAGCTATGCGGGGCTGTCGTCCGGCGGATCTCCGCGCGCTCTCGTGATCGACCTTCGTCCCCTCAGCGGCGTCACGGTGAGTGGCAGCCAGGCGACGCTCGGTTCAGGCGTCTCTCTCGCGGTGGCCTATGCGGGTCTGGCCAATGCTGGGCGGGCGATCCCGGGTGGTTCGTGCGCGACGGTCGGACTCGGCGGACTTACGCTGGGTGGCGGTGTCGGGGTGCTGACCCGCGCCTTCGGTCTGACCTCCGACAGCGTCAGCTCGATACAACTCGTCAACGCGAACGGCGACGTGGTGACCGCGAACGCGAACAGTGAGCAGGATCTGTTCTGGGCGCTCCGCGGTGGCGGCGGACGGCTTGGCGTGGTCACCTCCTTCACGATGAACACCCACCTGGCCCCGACGGTGCACACGTTCTACCGACGCTGGTCCGCAACCTCCTCTGCGCAGGTGGTTCCCGCCTGGCAGGACTGGATCACGAGTGCCGACCGCCGCGCATGGTCGACGCTCAAGTTGCTCGGTGGAGACACGCACCCGAGCGGCCCGTCGCTGCTCATGTCCGGCACCTGGGTGGGGCCCGCCGGTAGCAATCCGCTCCCCCAGCTTCTGGCGAACTGTCCGCCGCCATTGGGATCGTTCGACTCGACCAAGAGCTATGCAGACGCGATGGCGAGCTACGCGGGCTGCGCAGGGATCCCGGTCTCGCAGTGCCACACCGGACCGGGCGGCGCGCTCGATCGGGAGCCTCTGGCCGCGACCTCGCACGTCGCGTCCAAGAAGCTCGGCGGGAGCGGGATCAACGCAATCTTCGAGGCAGTGGGAGCGACGCCTGGTGGTCTGAAGGAGGCGGGCATCTCGATCGACTCGCTCGGCGGCGCCGCGGACGACCTTGGCCCGGACGCGACGGCGTGGTCGCACCGAGGGGCGCTGTTCACGGTTCAGTACACGGCGACCGTCACGGATCCCTCGCGGATCCAGCACGCCCAGAACTGGGCGCGGCACCTGCGGCACACGATGACGCCCTCGTGGGGCCAGGCCGGCTATGTGAACTACCTGGATCCCGAGGTGGCGTCGTCGGCGTACTTCGGAAGTCACCTTGGTCGGTTACGGTCCATCAAGCAGAGCGTCGATCCGACGGGGTTGTTCGGGCCAAGCTGGTAG
>JBQCDC010000469.1:0-7727 GCA_051961575.1 Marmoricola sp. | reverse complement strand
TCCAGGTGCCGGGCTCGAGCGTGTAGTAGACGCCCTCGCACGACTGCCAGCTCGAGACCTTCACGGTCACCGTATAGGTAACGCTCGCGCCAGGTTTCAGGATCACGGTCTCATCAGTGACAGGTGAGGAGAGCACGTTCGCCTGCATCGTCGCCGTCGAAATCGTGGGATCGCTCGAGCAAGAAGCTGCGTACTGCTGTTGGGCGTCGGAGAAGGAGTACGCCAATGCCAGGTTGTCCTGGACCGTGCTCGTCGAATGATTCGTGAGCGTTGCCGTGAAGGTCGTGCTTCCAGGCTTCGGGGCGATCAGAGGCGCCGACATCATTCCGCCATAGGGGTCGCCCACAGCCGGTTGGTTACCCGCGGTCGCCGACGTGGACGACTTCGCGGTCACCGATAGGTCTGATGACGTTGCGGGCTGCCCCTTCGCCGGGGTCACACCGGCAATCAGATAGGCCGTGGTGATGTAGGTGCCGTCGGTGGCCTCCAGCGTGACCGGGACGCTGTCAAAGCCGTCTGAGGGTGTTCCCGAAGGCAGCGTCAGTTTGATGGTGAGGTTCTCCGTCCCATACCCCCAGAGCGGGGCTGAGTAGTAGCCGTTGGTCTCGGCGAGCGTCGTCGCGTCCGCGCCCGTCCCGTTCAGAACCTGAAGCTTCGTTCCCCATGGGCTCGGCCCCACGAAGACCCGGAACTGTGTATCAACGCCGCTGTAGTTGTGGACCTGGATGGGGTACGACAGCACCGCGCCCGGGGCACCTGCGCGCGCGGTGTACGGATCCCCGCTGACCTTGCCACCGACGCCACCGAGCAGGAGACGACCATAGATCGTCGACTCGGCCGACGCGCTCGAGACATTCAGCACCGATGCGAGCAGTGCTACGGCGGCCACAGCCGCGATCCGGGCCGCGGCCCGCGGTCGCGTCGGACGCGCGACCCTCAGTGAAAATCCCATCCTGACCACCCCATATCGAACGGACCGCGCATCCTGCGCCGACCTACAGTTACGGACTCTTGAATCGGAGCATGTCCGGGGTGCCGCCCGTAAGCGGGAAAACCCTCGACTTCGAGGTGGGTAACCTCACCGGGTGGAAACGAACCGCCTCGAGGCATTCAGCGACGGCGTGCTGGCGATCATCATCACCGTGATGGTGTTGGAGTTGAAGGTGCCTCATGGCACGTCGCTTCACGACCTGTGGAAGTACAGCCACCTCAGTCTCATCACCTATCTCCTGAGCTTCATCTATATCGGGATCTACTGGAACAACCACCACCATCTCTTCCAACTGTGCGGACGCATCACCGGCGGCGTGATGTGGGCGAATCTCCACCTGCTCTTCTGGCTGTCGCTCTACCCGTTCACGACGAACTGGATGGATGAGACCCACCTCGCCCTCACGCCAACGGTCGTCTACGGCGTCAACCTCCTGGGGGCTGCGATTGCCTACACGATCCTGCAGGCGCTCCTGCTGAACCAGCCGGAGACCGGCCAGCAATTGCGCGAGGCGCTGGGGGCCGACTTCAAGGGCAAGATCTCACCCGTCCTCTATCTGACCGGAATCGGCCTGGCTTTCGTCGAGCCCTGGCTCGGCCTGATCCCGTTCGCCGTCGTCGCGGGGATCTGGTTGATCCCCGACCGACGCGTCGAGCGGTACCTCAGCCAGCAGCAGGCTTCGCAAGCGTAGGTACGCTTGCGGTATGTCTGGCTTTGTCCCCTTGGTGGCCCACTCCGGAAGCAGTGGGTTGGGCTTCCTCGCCCTGCTGGTGATCATCGGCGTGACGGTGTACTTCGTACGTCGCGCATCCAAGAAGCGTTCCGAACTCGCCGCCAAGCAGGCGCTCGAGCCGGCTAAGAAGCTGGCCTACGAGGACGTCACGGCACTCGGCGAGCAGCTGCAGTCGCTCGACATCGACATGGCCGGCAAGGACCTCGACGAAGGTGCTCGCGCCGACTATCAGCGCGGTCTCGACGCCTACGAGTCAGCCAAGGTGGCCGCCGACTCGATGACGTCCGCCAACGACATCGGCAACGTCACGAAGGTTCTCGATGACGGTCGCTACGCGATCTCCTGTGTCCGCGCTCGTGTGGCCGGTCAGCCGCTGCCGACGCGTCGCCCTCCGTGCTTCTTCGACCCGCGCCACGGAATCTCGGTACGCGACGTTCCGTGGATGATGCAGAACGGTGAGATGCGCGATGTTCCCGCATGCGAGCTCGACGCCCAGCGCGTGATCGCCGGTGCTGAGCCCGACACCCGCCAGGTGATGGTCGGCTCCCAGCGAGTTCCCTACTGGCAGGGTGGCGGCGCCTATCGCGGCTACGCCCAGGGCTACTTCGGCGGCTTCGGGTTCCTCGACTGGATGTTCATGGGCATGATGTTCGACGGTCTCGGCTCCGGGCTCGGGATGCTGGCCGAGGGTCTCGGTTCAGGCATCGGCGACATCGCCGGCGGCCTCGGCGACATGCTGGGCGACATCGGCGATCTCTTCGACTGAGCTGGCGTGAGCTCGGCTGACCTCCACACCCTCGAGTACGGCAGCAGCGGCCCCAGGGTCCTCTTCTGCCATGGCCTGTTCGGCCAGGGGCGCAACTGGAACAACATCGCCAAGTCGCTTTCCGACTCCTATCGCGTGACCGCCGTCGACCTGCCCAACCATGGACGGTCGCCGTGGACGGATCGGGTCGACTACGCGGAGATGGCCGACCTAGTGGCTCGCCTGGTCACCGCTGACGATCCCGTTGCACTCGTAGGCCACTCCATGGGCGGCAAGGTGGCGATGGCGCTGGCGCTGCGTCACCCGGAGCTCGTCGAGCGGCTCTGCGTGGTGGACATCGCGCCGGTCGACTATGCGGGTGGCAGCGAGTTCGGTCGATACATCGACGCGATGCGGTCGATGGACCTGGATGCGATCAAGACGCGGGACGACGCCGAGCTCGCGATGACCGAGGCCGCACCCGATCCGGGTGTCCGCGCCTTCCTGCTGCAGAACCTCCGCCGCGAGGGAACCGGGTGGCGCTGGCAGGCGAACCTGGACGTGATCGGCCGTGACCTCGCCAGGCTGAGCGACTGGCCCGCCGAGTTCGTCGAGGCGGCCCCGTATGAGGGTCCGGTGCTCTGGATGGCGGGGGAGACGTCGAGCTACATCACGGATGAGGCGATCCCGGCGATGCGGCGCTCGTTCCCGCGGGTGCGGAAGGTGACCATCAGGGGCGCTGGGCACTGGGTGCACTCCGACCAGCCGGCGATCTTCCTCGAGGTTCTGCGGGCCTTCCTCACGGTTTCGTGACGCCGCTTCGCGGCTCCTCAACCTCCGGTGGTCGTGACGCCGCTTCGCGGCTCCTCAACCTCCGGTCAGGCCTGACGCTTGCGCTCGCGATAGGCGGCGGCCGCTGCGCGGGTGGTGCACGCCACGCTGCAGAAGCGTCGTGAGCGATTGCGCGACAGGTCGAGGACGATTCCCTCGCAGTCGGCGTCGGCGCACACCGACAGCCGGCTCAGCTCGTCGAGGCGGATCATGTCGAGCATCGCCATGGCGGTCTCCACGCTGATCCGGGCGGCGAGAGAAGAGTCGTCGGGGACGGCGTGGATGTGCCAGTCGAGTTCGTCGTGCCGGGCCAGGCGGGGGATCGCCGAGTGCTCGGCGAGGATCTCGTTGACGAGCGCGGCGGCCTCGTCGCGCTCGGCGGTCAGCAGGGCGCGCAGCCGTGGACGGAGAGCACGCACCTGGTCGAGCTCGGCCCTGGTGCGGTCGTGCCGGCCGGTGTAGCCGTACTCGGCGTAGAAGGCATCCAGCTCGGCCACGCTGGTGAGCGTGTCCGGGTCCTGCGCGGAGTTCGCCAGCACGACCGCGGCCGCGAGGTTCGTCTCCGTGTCATAAGCAAAAAGCACTTTGACACCTTACCCTTCCTAGGATAGCGTCATGTGTCATGACCGCGCTTGCTCCTGACGTATCGACCGCGAAGGGCTCGCGCGACGTCCGGAGCGGCCTGGTGTTCGCGCTCGCCTCGGCGATGAGCTTCGGAATGTCGGGGACGCTGGCCAAGGGCCTCTTCGAGACCGGCTGGAGCCCTCTGACGGCGGTTGGCGCGCGCGTGGTCATCGCTGCGCTCGTCCTGGCTGTGCCCACGGCGATCAGTCTGCGCGGTCGGACCCACCTCTTGATCCGCAACGCGCCGATGGTGATCGCCTACGGGGTCATCGCTGTGCTCGGCTGCCAGGTCGCCTACTTCCAGGCCGTCGCCCACATGCAGGTCGGACTGGCCCTCCTCCTCGAGTACACGGCGCCGGTCGCTGTCATCGCGTGGCTGTGGCTGCGACACGGAGACCGCCCGAGTCGCGGGACCATCGTCGGGGGCGGCATCGTCCTGGTCGGTCTGGTGCCGCTCCTGGACCTCTTCTCCGGCGGATCCGTGAGCATCGTCGGTGTCGCGTGGGCACTGCTCGCGATGGCCTGTGTCGCCGTCTTCTTCGTGCTTTCCGCCCACGATCACAGCGGGCTGCCGCCGCTCACGCTCGCTGGCAGTGGGCTGATGGTCGGTGCGGTGGTGACCCTGCTGGCAGGAGCGTCCGGCATCATCCAGTTCCACATGTCGACCAAGGATGCGGTCTACGGCGGCCACGCCGTGTCCTGGTGGGTCCCGATCCTGCTGCTCGGCGTGGTGGCGGCCGCGATCGCCTACGTGACCGGCATCGAGGCAAGCCGACGGCTCGGCTCGCGCCTGGCCTCGTTCGTGGCGATCTTCGAGGTGCTGACGGCCCTGGTGTTCGCCGCCGTGCTGCTCGGCGAGGTGCCCTCGCCCATCCAGATCGTCGGCGCCGTGCTGGTGCTCGCCGGCGTGGTCATCGTCAAGCTGGGCGAACCCGCCTGACCCTTCCGCGTGGGAGCTGACGGGTCGGCGGTCAGGCCTCTTCTTCGTCGTTGTTGAAGCCGGAGACGACGTCGCGCAGGGCGCCGAGCTGAGCGCTGATCGCGTCTCGGCGCTTCGTCAGGCGATCGACCTCGGCCTGCAGTGCCTCGAGCGCTGCTTCCTGCTCGGCGCGCCCGTCGTGGATCAGGCTTGCGGCCTGCTTCTCGGCAGCCGACACCATGTGCTCGGCCTCGCGGCGGGCACGGATCAGCAGCTGGTCGGCCTCGTGCTTCGACTGCTCAAGCTGGGTGTTCGCGGCGGCCATGGCCTCGCGCGCACGCGCCTCGGCACCGTTGGCACGCGCCTCGGCGTCCTTGACGAGCTTCTCGGTCTCGGCGATGGCGCTGGAGTGGTGCTCGGCCGCCTCGCGGGTCAGTCGCTCCTTCTCGAGCGTAAGCACGCGACGGGCCTCGGCCACCTCGCGGTCCGCGGAGGCCCGCATCTGCTCGGCCTCGCGGGTCGCCGCCGTACGGGCGGCATTGGTCTCGTGCTCGGCGGCGAGGCGCATCTGCGAGGCCTCGCGCTCGGCGGCGGCGAGCGTGTCCTGAGCATCGGCGAGGAGGCGGGTGCGCTCGGCCTCGAGCTCGTGGTGGACCCGTGAGCGATGCTCGTCGAGCTCCTTCAGCTGGACGACGCGCATGTCCTCGGTGTCTGCCTCAGCCTTGCGGAGGAGGGCCGCGGCGTCCTGCTCGGCGCGGGCGCGGATGCGGGCGGCAGCGTTCTCGGCCGCCGCACGGACCTCCTCGGCCTGCTCCTCGGCGAGGCGCAGCAGCTCGCTCGCTCGACCGCCCAGTCCGGCGTAGGAGGGCTGCTCGCGCTCGGCCAGCTGTTCCTGGAGCGCCGACAAGCTGCGGGTCAGATGCGTGATCCGGTCCTGTGCCTCCGCGAGGCTGGCGGCCATACCGGCACGATCGGCCGTGAGCGTCCGCAGGTGTCGGTCGACGGCGAACTTGTCGTAGCCACCGCGGCGCGCCTCGGGGAAGGTCGGCACGGCCGGAGTGGACGTCGCGGTCGGGGTCGCGGCGGGTGCGGCCGCGTGGGCCGGAGGAGCCGCAGCCTTAGGTGGCGACGCGGGCGTGGCGGCCACGGCGGGCTTGGCCGGCGGGGACGGGACCGACGCGGGCGTGGATTCCTTGATGACCGGAATTACCTGGGTCGCGTCGTCGGTGTCATCGAAGATGGAGAGGCCGTGCTCGTCGCTCATGCGGTCCAGTGTTCCTGATGGACCTGTGGAATCCCAACTCAAACGACGAAAGTCCGCCTGCTGTTACGCATTTCCTCAATTCTGCTTGAGGAAAGTCGCCGCAGGCGGACTTTCGAACGTTGGGGGTTTCGTGACGGCCGTCTTCGACGGCCTCCTCAACCTCCGCGACGGATCAGATGCCTCTGAAGAGGTTGATCTCGTTGATGTGCTTCGCGCGGAGCTCCTCGTTCAGCACGCCGAGGCCCTCCTCCGGAGCGAGGCAGAGGACGCCGACCTTGCCCTGGTGCTTGTTGTGGTGCACGTCGAGCGCGGCCTGGCCGACCTCGTCGAGCGTGTACGTGCGCGACACCGTCGGGTGGATCTTGCCCTGCGCGATGAGGCGGTTGGCCTCCCACGACTCGCGGTAGTTCGCGAAGTGGCTCGAGACGATCCGCTTGAGGTTCATCCACAGGTAGCGGTTGTCGTACTCGTGCATGTAGCCCGAGGTCGACGCGCAGGTGGTGATCGTGCCGCCCTTGCGGGTGACGTAGCCCGCGGCGCCGAAGGTCTCGCGGCCGGGGTGTTCGAAGACGATGTCGATGTCCTCGCCGCCCGTGAGCTCACGGATGGCCTTGCCGAGGCGCTGCCACTCCTTCGGATTCTGCTGCGTGCCGTCCTCGTTCCAGAACTTGAAGTCCATCTCCGAGCGGTTGATGACCATCTCGGCGCCCATGTTGCGCACGATCTGGGCCTTCTCCTCGTTGGAGACCACACAGACCGGGTTCGCGCCACCGTTGAGCGCGTACTGGGTGGCGAAGCCGCCGAGACCGCCGGAGGCGCCCCAGATCAGGACGTTGTCGCCCTGCTTCATGGCGCCACCGTTCTTGGAGACCAGCTGGCGGTAGGCGGTCGAGTTCACGAGGCCGGGGGAGGCGGCCTCCTCCCAGGTGAGGTGCTCAGGCTTGGGCATCAGCTGGTTCGACTTGACCAGGGCGACGTCGGCGAGGCCGCCGAAGTTGGTCTCGAAGCCCCAGATGCGCTGCTCCGGGTCCATCATCGTGTCGTTGTGGCCGTCGGCGCTCTCCAGTTCGACGGAGAGGCAGTGCGCGACCACTCGGTCGCCCGCCTTCCACTTGGTGACGCCCGGGCCCACCTTGAGCACGACGCCGGAGAGGTCGGAGCCGACGATGTGGTACGGCAGGTCGTGACGCTTGGTGAGCGGCGACAGGCGGCCGTAGCGCTCGAGGAAGCTGAACGTGGACACGGGCTCGAAGATCGAGGTCCACACGGTGTTGTAGTTGATGGAGCTGGCCATCACCGCGACGATCGCCTCGCCCGGGCCGAGCTCCGGCATGGCGACGTCCTCGACGTGGAGCGACTTGCGCGGGTCCTTGTCGCGCGAGGCGATGCCCTCGAACATGTCGACCTCGTCCTTGTGGACGGTGGCCGCCCGGTAGGACTCGGGAAGGGCGAGGTTGGCGATGTCCTCGCCGCTGGCGCCGTGCTGGACGGCGTCAAGAATCTGCTGCATGGAGACTCTCCTGTATATGAGGCTTCGGAGACCTTACCCGTGAGTAACCGCCGATGGGCAGCAATGTGGCGCGTGACTCATCGGGCGGTCACTCGGGGTCAGTGGGCGTG
>JBQCDC010000468.1:0-3410 GCA_051961575.1 Marmoricola sp. | reverse complement strand
TCGCGAAGACGAATCGCAGGAGCGCGAGCAACCCGAACGCGATCGTCACGAGTGTCAGCGGCGCGAGCCACGTCGACGATCCCGTCAGCGGAACGAAGGGCCACCCCAGCACGACGTCGTTCACCAGCGACGCAGGTTGCTTCAGGGTGAGGACGAGTCCGGCTACCGCGAGGGCGAGCAACGCCGCCCCAAGGAGGTCGGGTCTCGATACACCGCCTTCGGCCGCACTCGACCGGCGAGGGTCTCCCGCTGCTCGGATCGCCACCGCGAGCACGAGCCCGACTCCGAGGTTGACCCAGAAGATGGTCTCCCAGTCACTCACGGCGAGGATCAGCGCACCGAACAACGGCCCGATCACCGCGCCGATCTCCTGCACCGCAGAGACGACACCGAGGGGAACGGCTCGGCGTTCGACCGGATAGAGGTCCGCGACCAGCGCCAACGTCGCCGGCACCAGCCCGCCCGCGCCGACTCCTTGCAGGAACCGCCCGGCCACGAGAACCCCGAGGCTGCTCGCGAGCGCCGTGATGAGAGACCCGAACGCGAAGATGACAAGCGCAGCGACCAACACCGGACGCCGTCCGCGCAGATCCGAGATGCGCCCGATCAGCGGCAGGATCGCGACGTACCCGAGAAGGAACCCGGAGATGATCGGAGCTGCTCGCTGCAGCTGGTCGACGCTCAGCCCGGCCGTCGTCATCATGTCGGGAAGAGCGAGCACGACGACATACGTGTCCGCGGCAGCGAAGGCGACGGCCAGCGCAGCGAGGCTGAGCTGGAGCCGCGATGATCGCGTCACGAGGTCGGCGGCGTCACGGGCTTGCAGTTGTCACACGTCGCCATGGTCACCGTGTAGGTGACGTTGGCCGCGTGTGCGAAGAACGGCCCGGTGATGCTCGCCTGGGAGAGGTGGTTGTCGTCGGTGAGTGAGAACGACACGCGGAAGGCCGCCTTCGCGTCGCCGACGGGAATGAACTTGCTGACGATGCTGCCGGCGACCGATCCCTGATACGTGGTCACGATGGTGCCGCCGTTGCGGGTCTGCTTGCCACCGTCCAGACCGGTCGCCGACGTCAGCAGCGACGAGACGCCGGTGGTCTTGCTCATCAGCGCGGCGGGATTCGGTGCGCCGTACTGAGCGGGGTCGATGACCTGCCAGGGCCCGAGGACCTGGGCCCAGACCTTTCCGTCCACAGCGACGACCGGCACGTTGGTCGGGAGCCCGGCGAACACGACCTTGATGTTGCCGCGGAAGCCGGGCTGATGCGTGCCCACACCGGTGGCCGACAGAACCGCCGTCACGCCGCTCGGCACCGACGGGGTTGAGAGCGTGAAGTTGATGGCCTGACTGTTGTCGAGGAACGCCCTCGCAGCCTTGAGGCGCTCAGCCGCGGGCTGGTGATTGGTGCTGCCGCAGGATGACAGAGCAAGTGCGAGGGCGCCCGTGAACACCAGCGCGAGGAGTCGCCGCATCATGCCTCCACTGTCCCATGCGCGGACGTTTCAGAGGCGAGAACGAGCGGACCGCCACAGGCCGCGATCGCCTGAGCCAGCGGCGTCCCGGAGCCGTCGCGTCGCGGATCGAGCGCGGGGAGATCGACGGGCGATCCGTTGGCGGCCGCAGCGATCGCGGGAGCGGGCCCGACCCAGGCGAACTGCAGCTGGTCCTCGCCCTTGAGGAACCGCATGCAGCGCACGCCACCGGTGGCTCGCCCCTTCGATGGGTACTCGCTGAGCGGAGTCACCTTGACCGACCCGGCGTCGGTGCCCGGCAGAGCATCCGCTGAGCCGGCGACGGTGACGACGACCGCGTCCTCGGTGCCCACGGCACCCATCGAGATCACCGACGCGTCGGCGGCGAGCTTGATGCCGGCCATGCCTCCGCCGGAACGACCCTGCGGTCGGACGAGGGAGGCGCTGAAGTGCAGGAGCTGGGCGTCGGAGGTGACCAGAGCGATTGTCTCCTCGCCGGTGCGCAGCTGGGTCGCGGCCACCCCGCTGTCGCCGTCCTTCAGGCTGATGACGTCCCATTCGTCCCGGTTGCTCAGCACCTCGGGATTGACCCGCTTGATCACGCCCTGGCGGGTGGCGAGCGCGAGACCGGGGGAGTCCGTGCTTAGGTCGGTCAGTGCGATCGCCTGCTCGCCGGCCTCCAGCGAGAGAAACTCGCTGAGCGGTGCACCGCCCTGGAGGTTGGGCCGTTGATGCGTCGAGGGCAGTGTCGGCAGGTCGAGCACGTCGAGCTTGCGCAAGCGACCCAGGGTGGTGAGGACACCGATCTGCCCGCGAGCCGTGGCGGTTACGGCGGATACGACCACGTCGTTGCGGGTTCGGCCACCGTCGACGCCGGGCGCCTCGGTGTCGGTCGACCGAGCGACCAAGCCTGTCGAGGACAGGTAGACGAAGCACGGGTCGTCGGCCACCTCGAGCGGAGCCGCGGCGGAGGCCGTTGCGGTGGCACCGGAGGACTCCAGGAGCACAGTCCGGCGCGGCGTGCCGAAGGTCTTGGCCACCTCGGCGAGCTCATCGGAGACCACCTGCCGAAGGACGCTCTCGTCACCGAGGATCGCGTCGAGACCCTCGATGGTCGACAGCAGCTCGTCGCGTTCCTTGTCGAGCTCGAGCTTCGAGTACTTGGTGAGGCGACGCAGCGGCATGTCGAGGATGTAGTTCGCCTGGATCTCCGTGAGGTCGAAGACCTCCATCAACCGCGTGCGCGCCTGCTCGGCGTTGTCGCTGCTGCGGATCAGCTGGATGACCTCGTCGATGTCGAGGATGGCGAGGAGCAGGCCCTCGACCAGGTGCAGGCGGTCCGCGGCCTTGTTGCGACGGAACGTCGATCGGCGACGGACGACCGTGTACCGGTGCTCGAGGAAGACGTTGAGCATCTCGAGCAGACCGAGGGTGCGAGGCTGCCCGTCAACGAGAGCGACCGCGTTGATGCCGAACGAGTCCTCCATCGGGGTCAGCTTGTAGAGCTGCTCGAGGAGTGCCTCCGGATGGAAGCCGTTCTTGACCTCGATGACCAGGCGCAACCCGTGGTTGCCGTCAGTCAGGTCCACGACATCGCTGATGCCCTGCAGCTTCTTGGCCTGCACGAGCTTCTTGATCGTCTCGATGACACGCTCGGTGCCGACGCCATAGGGCAGCTCGGTGACGACGATGCCCTTGCGACGCGGCGTCACGTTCTCGATGCGTGCCGTTGCGCGCATCCGGAAGGTTCCGCGGCCGGTCTCGTAGGCATCCCGAATGCCATCGAGCCCGATGATCTTGCCGCCGGTCGGCAGATCCGGTCCCGGGATGAATCGCATGATCGAGTCGAGGTTCGAGTTCGGATGCTTGATCAGCTGACGCAACGCCTGCACGACCTCGGTGAGGTTGTGCGGCGCAATGTTCGTGGCCATACCGAC
>JBQCDC010000467.1:0-2894 GCA_051961575.1 Marmoricola sp. | reverse complement strand
GCGCGGTGGCATCGAACACCCGCTGGTCGATGCCCTCGTAGCGACCGCAGGCGAAGACCAGGTGCGTCTGCGTCGCGAGCTCGCGCGCAAGAGCCTGGGTGAAGGGTTGTCCGCTCGGCGTGGGGACGACCAGCACCGCGCCGTCGGTCAGAAGATCGTCGAGGGCCTCGCCCCAGGGCTCCGGCTTCATCACCATGCCGGCACCACCGCCGTACGGCGTGTCGTCGACCGTGTTGTGACGGTCGTGGGTCCACGCACGCAGATCGTGGGCGTGGAGGTCGAGAATGCCGGCAGCCTGGGCTTTGCCCGGCAACGACAGAGTCAGCGGCGCGAAGTAGTCGGGGAAGATCGCGACGAAGTCGATCCTCATTGCGGATCCCCGTCGAGCAGGCCGGGTCGGTCCGCCACCACGACGAAGCCACCAGCCACATCCACCTGCGGAACGAGCTCGTTGACGAAGGGAACCAGGACCTCGCGGCCGTGGGCCTTGATCGCGAGGATGTCTTGGGCGGCTCCGTGGATGACGCTCGCGATCGGTCCGACCTCGACGCCCTCGGTCGTGCGCACCATCAGACCGATCAACTGGCGGTCGTAGAACTCCTCAGGGTCGGTCGGCGCCTCGTCCGCCTCGACCTGAACCTCGACGAGCGTGCCGCGCGCGGCCTCGGCGGCCGTGCGATCGCGAAGCTCAGCGAAGCGGACCAGGAGGCGACCCTGGGGCCAGCGCAGACCTTCGACCGTCAGCGCCTTGGAACGCAGAACGCCGCCGGGAGCGCGCGCATCGAGCGCGTTCCCGACGGCGAACCGTCGATCTGGCTCATCGGTCCGTGGTTCGACCGACACCTCGCCCTTGATCCCGTGGGCACGGCCGATACGGCCGACCACGACGGACTCGGTCCTTCGAGGGAGAGCCATGAGTCCTATTGAAGTTTTTCAGCGACGACGGTCGACGTCGACGAAGTCGACGCGAGCCCCGTCACGGCCAGCGAGGGCGCTGATCACCGTACGGAACGCAGTAGCGGTCCGCCCGTTGCGACCGATCACCTTGCCCAGGTCCGAGGGGTGCACGCGAACCTCGAGGATCGAACCTCGACGCAGCTGCTTGTCCCGCACGGTCACGTCGTCGGGGTTGTCGACGACGCCCTTGACCAGGTGCTCGAGTGCCTCGGCGAGCATCAGGCCTCGGCCGGGGTCTCGGCGGTCTCTTCGGCGGCGGCCTCGGCCGGAGCCTCCTCGGCGGGAGTCTCCTCAGCCTTGGGCTCCTCGACCTTGGGCTCCTCGGCCTTCGGCTCTTCCTTCTTCGCAGCCTTCTTGGTCACTGCCTCGGCCTTGGGCTCGTTGGCGGCGTCCTTGAGGGCCTCGTTGAAGATGTCCAGCTTGGAGCGCTTCTCGGCCTTGACCTGCAGGGTGCCCTCGGTGCCCGGAAGGCCCTTGAACTTCTGCCAGTCGCCGGTGATCTTGAGGATGGCCTCGACGGCCTCGGTCGGCTGAGCGCCGACACCGAGCCAGTACTGAGCGCGGTCAGAGGTGACCGAGATGAAGGAGGGGTCCTCCTTCGGGCGGTAGTGACCGATCTCCTCGATCACGCGACCGTCGCGCTTGGTGCGCGAGTCAACAACGACGATGCGGTACTGCGGAACCCGGATCTTGCCCAGGCGCTTCAGGCGAATCTTGACTGCCACGGGTGTGGTGTCTCCTTGAGAGTTATGTGTGGTGAGCGCTCGCACCCTGGTGGGGACCGGGTCTTGCAACTCGAGGGCCTGATCGAACCGGGATAGAGGGTCGCGATCCGCTCAGGACTCAGCCGACCATTCTGCCAGAGATCCCGGCGACGCCTAAATCCCGCCCGCGGCGAGCGCTAGTCGCGCAGCGCCGGCATGCGGGAGGGCCGTTCCATGAAGGTGGCATCAGGCCCACCGAAGCCGAACTTCTCGTAGAGCCCGTGCGCGTCCCCCGTGTGCAGCAGCCAGCGGAAGTCGCGCCCGGGGCCGTCCTCGATCATCGCGTGGATCAGCCGTTGGCCGATGCCGCTGCCTCGCAGCTCCTCGGTCAGATAGACGTCGGCGAGGTATGCCATGCCGACGCCGTCAGAGAATGCCCGGCAGAACCCGACCATCGAGCCGTCGCTGGTCCGATAGGCGCCGACGATGCGCCAAGACATCTCCAACTGACGCTCGAACATGACTCGATCGCGGTGCTTCCCCCAGTAGACCTTGGTCGCCAGCTCGCCCCAGAGCCAGTCGCGATCGACGCGCTCCAACGCGGTCGAGAACTCGATCTCGTCCATCTCAGGCGACGATCCGTCCGCGCAGGACCACCAGACTCGGCGTCGCGAGCACGCTCAGGTCATCGAGCGGGTTGCGCGGATAGACCACGAAGTCCGCCTCGTCACCCTCCCCCAAGCCCGAGGCGAAGCCCAGCCACTCGCGGCCCCGCCACGTCGCGCTGGCCATGACGTCGGCGACGGGGAGCCCCATCTCGACCATGGCCGCAATCTCTTCGTGGAGGTAGCCGTGGCGGGCAGTGCCTCCGCCGTCACTCCCCACGAAAAGCGGGACGCCCGCCTCATGCGCCTGCATCAGAACCTCGCGACGCCGGACGAACAGACTGTCCATGGTCGCTGAGTAGGCCGGGAACTTGTCGCGACCGGCTTCGGAGAACTCCGGAAACTTCGCGGTCTGGAGAACGGTCGGCACCAGGGCAACGCTCCGCGCGGCCATGTCATCAAGGTGCTCTTCACTCAGCCCGGTGCCGTGCTCGATGCAGTCGATCCCGGCGCCGAGGAGCGTGCCGACCGAGTCGCTGCCGAAGCAGTGCGCCGTCACCTTGGCACCGTAGGCGTGAGCCGTGGCGATCGCCTCGGCGAAGGCGTCCGCGGGGAACGACGGCGTCAG
>JBQCDC010000466.1:0-4257 GCA_051961575.1 Marmoricola sp. | reverse complement strand
CGGCGAGGACGAGGAGTGGCACCAGTACTGGATCGACGAGCGCACCCGCTGGTACACCGAGCTCGGCATCCGCAAGGACAACCTGCGCCACTACGAGCACGCCCAGGAGAAGCTGAGCCACTACTCCAAGCGGACCGTCGACATCGAGTACCGCTTCAACTTCGCGGGCTCGGAGTGGGGCGAGCTGGAGGGCGTTGCCAACCGCACCGACTTCGACCTCAGTACCCACGCCCAGCACTCGGGCAAGGACCTGTCGTACTTCGACCAGGCCTCCAACACTCGCTACACCCCGTACGTGATCGAGCCCGCGGCGGGTCTCTCGCGCAGCCTGATGACCTTCCTCGTGGACGCCTACGCCGAGGATGAGGCGCCCGACACCAAGGGCGGTGTCCGCAAGCGCACCGTGCTGCGCCTCGACCCGCGCTTGGCCCCGGTGAAGGTCGCCGTGCTGCCGCTGAGCCGCAACGAGGACCTCACGCCCAAGGCGAAGGACCTCGCGACCGAGCTGCGCGGTCTGTGGAACATCGACTTCGACGACGCCGGCTCCATCGGCAAGCGCTACAGCCGCCAGGACGAGATCGGCACGCCTTTCTGCGTGACCGTCGATTTCGACACGCTCGACGACAAGGCGGTCACGGTTCGCGAGCGCGACACCATGAGCCAGGAGCGCATTCCGCTCGAGGGCGTGACCCGCTGGCTCGCCGAGCGGCTCGCCGGGTGCTGACCCAGATGTCGGGCGTGGCGAGTGCCGGTCGGCACAATGGGCGGATGAGGACGACATCGAAGGCATCCGTCGCGGTGCTGGGTGCTGTGGTGGCTGCGCTCGCGCTTGCGGGCTGCGGATCGACGCCGAAGCCGAAGGCGCAGGTCGTCGACGGCATGACACTGACGCTGCCGGGCACCAAGCTCACCTACGGGCAGAGCGCGACGGTGCTCGGGCGAAGCGTGCTGAGCACGAGCAGTCCCGCGACCCAGGCGTCCAGTCCTCTCACCATCACCGTGAGGAGCATCAAGGTCGTCCCGGTCGCACAGCTCGCCCGCTACGGCGTAGCCAAGATGAAGCCCGCCGTCACGCCCTATTACGTGTACGTCGACGTGAAGAACGCCGGCAAGCACGACGTCGGCGGCGCGGCCATCCCGCTCTACCTGCAGGACTCGAAGAACGTGCTGGTGAACTACAACCCGATCAAGGGGAAGTTCCCGACCTGCCCGTCGCAGCCGCTGCCCAAGTCGTTCGCGGCCGGCGCGTCGGTCAACACCTGTCTCATCTACCTCCTCCCCGCAGGCGACCCCGCGACCCTGGTGAGCTACCGCCCGATTCAGACCGTGGACCCGATCACCTGGTCGGGCTCGATCGCCGGGCAGTCGCCCTCCGCGTCCCCCAGCAAGTAAGGCAACACCCTGTCCAGCTCCACCCTCACGCTCGGCAACCTCGACGTCGCGACCCCGGTCGTCCTGGCGCCGATGGCCGGCATCACCAACGCCGCCTACCGAAGCCTGTGCCTCGAGCAGATGGGCACGGGCGGCGGTGACGGGCTGTTCGTCTGCGAGATGATCACCAGCCGCGGGCTCGTCGAGGGCGACGCGACCACCAAGGCGATGCTGCACTTCGACGAGCGCGAGACCGTTCGCTCGGTGCAGCTCTACGGAACCGACCCGGCCTACGTCGGCAAGGCGACCGAGATCCTGTGCGCCGAGTACGGTGTCGCGCACGTGGACCTCAACTTCGGTTGTCCGGTGCCCAAGGTGACGCGCAAGGGCGGGGGAGCGGCGCTGCCGTGGAAGCGCACGCTGCTCGGCGAGATCCTCACCGCCGCCGTTTCCGCAGGCGCCCGTTACGGCGTTCCCGTCACGATGAAGACGCGCAAGGGCATCGATGAGGACCATTTGACCTACCTCGACGCCGGCCGGATCGCGCAGGAAGCCGGGTGCGCCGCCATCGCGTTGCACGGGCGGACGGCGATCCAGGGCTACTCGGGTGAGGCCGACTGGGACTCGATCACTCGATTGGTCGAGACCGTCGACATTCCGGTTCTCGGCAACGGTGACATCTGGGAGGCCGCGGACGCGCTCCGCATGGTCGAACAGACCGGAGCCGCAGGTGTCGTCGTCGGGCGTGGCTGCCTCGGACGCCCTTGGCTCTTCCGCGATCTCGCCGCCGCCTTCTCGGAGGTTGAGGAGATTGAGGAGCCGCGAAGCGGCGTCACGAAATCCCCTGCGTCACGAAACCCCGCCCTCCCCACCCTCGGCGACGTCGCCACCATGATGCGCCGCCACGCCGAGCTCCTGAGCCTGCACATGGGTGAGGAGCGTGGCTGCAAGGAGTTCCGCAAGCACATCGCCTGGTACCTCAAGGGCTTCCGAGCGGGCGGCGACCTGCGGCACGCGCTGGCGTTGGTGTCCTCGCTCAGCGAGCTGGACGACTTGTTGGTCGGCCTCGATCCGAACGAGCCCTTCCCGGTCCGCGAGCTCGGCACGCCACGCGGCCGTCAGGGTGCTCCGCGTGGTCGCGTGGTACTTCCCGAGGGTTGGCTCGACGACCAGGACTCGCCCGTCTGCGTCGACCAGGAGGACGCCGGCGAGCTCAGCGGAGGCTGAGTCGCGTCAACGAAATCCCCGCGCGGGAAGAAGCCGGCGAACTCTAGAGTTGGCCTCACTGTGAGTGCCAGCCGACCGACCCGATCCTCGACCCTGTTCGCGGGCTTCCGGGTTCTCGGAGTGGCGATCAAGGAGCAGCCCTGGATCTTCACGCTCTCCACGATCGGGAGCACGCTCTTCGGAGCGTTGACCGTCGCCGACGCGTGGATCCTCGGCTGGTCGACCGATCACGTCCTGCTGCCGGCGTTCAAGCACCACGCCACCACCGCCGGTGCCACGATCGCGGTGCTGGCGCTCTTCATCGGGGTCGCCATCCTGCGTGCGGTGGGCATCGTTGCCCGCCGCCTGGGCGCTGGCGTGATGCAGTACCGCATGCAGGCCACGTATCGTCGCCAGGTCACTCGCCAGTACCTGAGCCTGCCGCTGTCGTGGCACCAGAAGCATCCGACGGGCGAGCTGCTGTCCAACGCGAACTCCGATGTCGAGGCGGCCTGGGCGCCGATCGCGCCGCTGCCCATGGCGGTCGGAACCGTCTCGATGATGGTCATCGCGGTCGTCCAGATGCTCGTGGTCGACCTGAAGATGGCGTTGGTCGGGCTCCTCGTCTTTCCACTCGTCATCCTGGTGAACCTCGTCTATCAGAAGCTCTCCTCGCCGCTCTACACCCGCATTCAGACCCTGCGTGGTGAGTTGAGCGAGGTCGCACACGAGTCGTTCGACGGAGCGCTGGTCGTCAAGACGCTCGGGCGCGAGACGAACGAGACCGCGCGGTTCGCGAGCAAGGCGAACACCCTGCGCGACCTCGACATCCGCGCGGGCAGGCTGCATGCGGCCTTCGACCCACTCCTCGAGGCGTTGCCCGAGTTGGGTGTCCTGGCAGTGCTCATCGTGGGCGCGCTGCGTGTGCGCTCGGGCCAGGCGGCCGCGGGTGACGTCGTGACGATCGCCTACCTGCTCACCGTCGTGGCCTTCCCGATCCGCTCGCTCGGCTGGCTGCTGGGCGAGTTCCCGCGATCGGTCGTCGGGTACCAGCGAGTCCGCCGCGTCCTCGACGAGCGCTCCCGTACCCCGTACGGAGACCGGAGACTCGGTCAGGACGGCTCGGGAGCCGCCCTCGCGGTGGATCGCGTGCGCTTCGCCTACCCCGGTGGCCCCGATGTACTGCGCGACCTCAGCTTCACGGTCGAGCCGGGACGCACGATCGCGATCGTGGGGGAGACGGCATCGGGCAAGAGCACCCTCACCGCACTGCTCCTGAGGCTGCTCGACCCGGCCGAAGGCCGGATCCTCCTGGATGGAGTGCCCACCGCGGATCTCGAACGCGGCGATCTGGCTCTGCACGCGGCTCTGGTGCCACAGACGCCGTTCCTCTTCGACGACACGGTTCGCGGCAACGTGGCCCTCGGCGCCGACCTACCCGACGACGTCCTCTGGAATGCGTTGGAGACGGCCCAGGCCCAGGAGTTCGTGAAGGCCCTGCCCAACGGTCTCGACAGTCGCCTGGGTGAGCGCGGGACCTCTCTTTCGGGAGGTCAGCGTCAACGACTGTCGTTGGCGCGCGCCCTCGTGCGACAGCCGCGACTGCTCGTGCTCGACGACGCCACGTCGGCCGTAGACCCGGACGTCGAGCAGCGCATCCTGCGAGCGATGCGGCGAAGC
>JBQCDC010000465.1:0-13384 GCA_051961575.1 Marmoricola sp. | reverse complement strand
ATAGCCCCTACACCCCCGGGGGGCGGGGGTGTCCCGGGGGCAACCCCCCGCCCACACTGCCTCCCCTAAGAGAGTCCGAGCGTCTTGCAGGCTGCGGCGGCCGCACCCGTGCAGAGCTGCGACATCTTCAGGATGCCCGTGTCCGTGACGTCCTTGATGTTCGCCTGCGTGATCACCTGCGGCGGAAGCAGCAGGGCCTGCAGGTTGTGGCTCGCCGACTTCGGATCCACGAACTTGGCAACCGTCAGACCGGCCTGCGCCGGGGTCTTGCCCTCGACGAGCGCGATCGCCAGAGCGGCAGCGGCCTGAGCTTCGATCTTCACGTTCTTGAAGACCGTCATCGACTGCTGACCGTTGATGATGTTCTGCAGACCCTCGACACCCGAGTCCTGACCGGTGATCACCACGTGACCGTTGAGGCCAGTGCTCTTGAGGACACCGACCACGGCGTTGGCGATGTCATCGTTCGCCGCCACGACGCCCTGGATGCTGCCGCCAGCAGCGGTCAGCATCTGCTGGAACACACCGGCCGCCTTGGTGACGTCCCACCCGGGCACGGGCTCCTCGTTGACGATCTTGGCCTTGCCCGCCGAGACCAGCGGGTCGAGCACGTCGTGCGCGCCCTTCTTGAAGAGCACCGCGTTGTTGTCAACGTCGGTACCGCCGTCGGTCATGATGATCGACGGGTCGTTGATGCCCTGGTTGTTCAGGCAGTCGATGAGTGTCTGGGCCTGGAGCCGGCCGACCTCCTCGTTGTCGAACGACACGTAGTACGGCGCGGTGCCGCCCAGGTTGACGCGGTCGTAGTCGATGACCTTGACGTGGCTCTGCTGGGCCAGCTTCTCGACTGCGGCGCCGGAGCTCGCGTCGATCGAGTCGATGATGAGGACCTTGACGCCGTTGCCGATCATGCTCTGAGCGATGGCCGAGAACCGCTGGGTGCTGCCCTGGGCGTTCTGGATGTCGGGCGTCAGGCCCGCGGCCGACAGGTACTGCTTGAGCAGCGGCGCGTCGTAGAGCGTGTAGCGCGTCGACGACGTCGTGTCGGGCAGGATCACGCCGACCTTGCCGCTGACGTGGCCCGTGTTGCCGACGGACGGGGCCTTCGCGGTACTCATCGGCGGGTTGCTCAACTTGCAGGCGGCGGTGATCTTGCCACCGCCGGATGAGGATGAGGACGGGTTGGACGACGGGCTGTTGTTGGAACTCCCACAAGCCGCCAGCGAAGCAGCGCCCAAGACGAGCGCGACTCCCGACACCGTTGCACGGCGGAACAAAGCAGACACATTTCCTCCTGAGGAGTGGTGACTCACGCTAACCCGTGGGCCAATTCTCTTTCCGAGTGTTCCGCGTCACAGATTTGTCGTCAATAGGCTTCGCAAAACTATCTTGCTCGCGTTGCGGCAACTGTTTGCTGCTCGTTATTGACGACAACCGGTGGTTCGGCCATCGTGTAGCCATGGCTAGGGGCAACGCAGGATCCATGCGCGACGCGAACCGTCAGCGTGTGATCGATGCCCTGCTGGGACGTGGCGGCGAGGACGTGACCTATGCGCAGCTCGCTCACGACACAGGGCTCGCCATCGGCACGGTCACCAGCATCGTGCGCGAATTCGAGGACGCCGGACTGGTCGACACGGTCCCCGGCGCTGGGCGCCGAGGCGCGACCTTCCGGCTCGGTCGCGGCGCTGGACTGGTCGCCGGCGTCGACTTCGGCCACACCCACCTGGCCGTCGCCATCGCCGATATGACCGGGACGATCCTGGCGGAGCGCACGGTGGCGGCCGACTCGGATCAGGACCGCACGTCCAGCGGGGCGACGGCGCACACCATGATCGACGAGCTCGTCGACGAGGCCGGTGAGAAGCCGGGCGCACTACGGACCATCGGGATGGGACTGCCCGCGCCGATGTCGCGCGGGCGGGTACTGGGCACCGCGATCATGCCGGGCTGGGCCGACGTGCAGGTGAGCGCGGTGGCCGAGCGAGCGTTCGGGGTGCGCGTGGTCGTGGAGAACGACGCCAACCTCGGGGCGCTGGCCGAGTGTCACCAGGGCGCCGGTCGCGGGCACTCCGAGCTGGTCTTCGTGAAGGTGTCCAGTGGTCTCGGTGCCGGCATCGTCGTGGACGGCCGGATCTTCGCCGGTGCCAGCGGCATCGCGGGCGAGCTGGGCCATCTGACCTACGACGAGCAGGGTCCGTTGTGCCGCTGTGGCAGTCGCGGCTGCCTGGAGGCCTACACCTCGAGCACGATGGCCCGCGACATGATGGCCGGACATCTTCCGGGCGCCGACCACGACGACATCGTCGCTGCCGCTCTGGAGGGGAACGTGGCCGCACGCCGGGTCTTCGAGGACGCCGGCTGGCACCTGGGCTGGGGCTTCGCCATGGTCGCCAACCTGCTCAACCCCGGCATCATCGTGGTGGGCGGCGACATGGCACGGGCGGGCGACCTGATCCTCGATTCAGCCCGCTCCGGCATGCGAAGGCACGTGTTCGCGGGCGCCGAGACCACGCCGGTCGTCACCTCGCAGCTGGGCGACCGCGCTTCGCTGATCGGCGCCGTGATGCTGGCGGTCGAGACCACCGACCTCTCCCGCTCCTAGCGCGAGCCGTCAGTTCGCGCTGCGATCGCGTTCGTAGACGTAGTCCGGGAACTCGGGCGGTGTGGTGTTCGTGATGCGCGGATCCGGCTCGTCGCCGGACATGCGGAGGAATCCGACAACCGTTCGAGCGAGCGTGAGCCAGTTCCGAGGGTTCTTCACATCGATGCCGCGCAGCAACTGAGACACCATCGTCAATCGATCGAAGTAGACGCGCTCGCACACGAGGTTCTCGTCCTCATCGAAGATGAAGAACGCCGTCATGCGAGTGCGGTGCTTGCTGCCGGTGGGTGGGATCGTGCCAAGCGGACCGAGGTGCGTGCCGAGCAGCCAGAACTCCACGATCACCGCGTCATCGCTGTGTCGCAGCGCGATGATCTCGTGGTCCTGATCAGGGAAGGCGATCCGGGTGTCGCGGTAGTAGTCACGGACGTCGCGGTCGCCGTCGTGCACCAGCAGCATCGGAATCAACTCGTAGTGCGGGTGCGGAAACGTCGACAGCGTCTGGTCCCAGTCCTGAACCACTTCGTCATGGAAATGGTCGAGGACAAGCTTTTCGCGAGCGGCACGAACCTCCGGAGTGATCACGCGACAACCATGCCACCGGCGGTGAGGACGTGGGGGCCGTCCTCGGTGATCGCGACGGTGTGCTCGCTGTGGGCTCCACGGGAGCCATCGGCCGAGCGCAGCGTCCAACCATCAGGGTCGGTGAAGATCTTGTTGGTCGACTGCAGGAACCAGGGCTCGATCGCGATCACCAGGCCGGGGCGCAGGCGGAATCCACGACCCGGCACACCGTCGTTGGGAACCGACGGCTCCTCATGCATCGTCCGACCGACGCCGTGACCCCCGAACTCGGTGTTCACCGTGAGGCCCGCGGCACGAGCGGTCCCCGCAATGGCGTGGCCGATGTCGCCGAGCTGGTTGCCGACGACGGCAACGTCGATCGCGGCCTGGAGGGCCTTCTCCGTCGCGGCGATCAACGCCAGGTCACGCGGGTTCGCGTCGCCCACCACCACACTCCGCGCCGCGTCCGCGACCCACCCATCGACGCTGCACGCGAAGTCGACGCTGAGCAGGTCACCGTTCTTGAGCCGATAGTTGAACGGGAGCCCGTGCAGCACCGCGTCGTTGACCGACGTGCAGAGCACCTTGCCGAACGGCGAGGCCCCGAAGGACGGGTGGTAGTCGATGTAGCAGGACTGCGCGCCACGCTCCTTGATCATCCGGTGCGCGAGGGCGTCGAGGTCGAGCAGGTTGACGCCGACATCGGCCGCATCCACGAGCGCCTGGAGCACCTCGGCGACGAAGCGACCCGCAGGACGCATCTGCTCGAGCTGAGCGGGAGTACGGAGTTCGACCATGCGTCACAGCCTAGGAACCCACCGTCGCCGACCCGCCGTCGTGGGTGTTTTCATGCCGTTGTCAGGTTCCTCGGAGACGATCCCCCGCGCACGGCGAACCGTGCACCAGGCGACTGCGAACCCGCGGTCATCGAGGGAAGAGGATGCGATGTCGAAGCTGCTTCTTGATCCCGTGGTCCTGCTGGCGATGCTGGTAGGGCTGGTTTTCTGGGGGCTTTCCGCGCTGTCGGGCATCCCCAACGCTCTGTGGATCGGCTGGACGGTCGGCGCGGTGATCGCGCTCGGCTTCGCCGTGGTCCTCCACAATGGCCGAAAGAAGCGAGGAGTCTGACGTGTTCGATCTTTCCTATTTCCAGGCGATCGTCCTGGGCGCGCTGCAGGGCGTCACCGAGCTCTTCCCCATCTCGAGCCTGGGCCACTCCGTGCTGGTCCCGGCCTGGATCGGTGGCAGCTGGAAGGCCATGGTCACCCAGCAGTCCGTCCAGAACAGCGAGGGTTCGCAGTTCCTCTCGTTCATCGTCGCGCTCCACGTCGCGACCGCGCTCGCGCTTCTCGTCTACTTCTGGCGCACCTGGGTGCGCATAATCGGCGGCGTGCTGGTCACGTTCAAGACGCGCAAGATCGAGACGCAGACCCAGCGTCTGGGCTGGCTCATCATCGTCGCCACGATTCCTGTCGGCGCTCTCGGCCTCGCTCTCGAGCACACCTTCCGAACGCTCTTCGCCAAGCCCGAGGCCGCGGCCATCTTCCTGACGGTCAACGGCGTGATCCTGTTCGTGGGTGAGCGCCTGCGCCGCCGTCCCGAACTCGCCTCGAGCCCGGCCTCGATCGAGAAGGAGGCCGAGCACGACGTCGACGACAACGCGATCGTCGAGAAGGTTTCGTGGCGCGACGCCATCGTGATCGGCTTCGCCGAGACCCTGGCACTGCTCGCAGGCATCAGCCGGTCCGGCATCACGATGGTTGCCGGTCTGTTGCGCGGCCTCGACCACGAGACCTCGGTGGTGTTCTCGTTCCTGCTCGCGACCCCGGTGATCTTCGCCGCGGGTGTGCTGAAGGTGCCAAGCCTGTTCCACAATGGTCACCACATCGTCGGCCAGGTGCTGGTCGGCTCGGCCGCCGCCTTCATCGCCGCGCTCTTCGCGATCAAGTTCCTCACGAAGTTCTTCGAGAACCGCAGCCTCTACGTGTTCTCGGGCTACTGCCTCGTCGCCGGCCTGGCCAGCGTCGTCTACTTCGCCTGAGCATCAACGCCTTACTTGAGCTCGGTACGCAGCATCCGCGCCGTGCCGACCACCAGGGGTAGTGCCACCCAGATCAGGCCCGACGTCAGCAGGTGCGCCCAGTCCTGTCCGGAGATACCGGCACCGCCCGTGATGAACGGGTCTTGCGCGGTGTTCAGGTCGAACCAGGCGGCGTGCGGCTTCACCGCATGCCAGAGCGTCACCACCGTGGTGAACGCGGCGGGGACCACGAAGTAGGACACGATCGCGGGCGCGCTGGCCAGGAAGACCAGACCGAACGCGAAGCCCTGCAGGATCCCCAGCTCCTGAACGACGAGGAGCTTGACGAAGTCCATGGCACTCGCGTGGTCGAACGCACCCGACGAGCCGAAGACCGCGGTCGCGCCGAGAGCGACGAGCATGGCGAACGAGATCGCGGCCAACCCGATGATCACCGCCGCAGCGAGCTTCGCCTGGAGGATCCGGCTGCGTCGCGGTTCCAGCGTGAAGGTCACCATCGCCGTCCTCTGACCCCACTCCTGGGTGACGAGCAGGATGCCGAGGACCGGCAGGATGAATCCCTGCGGAGTTCCGCTGAAGACCGAGAAGCTGCTGAACGTCTTGTCGGCGTCGCTGGCCGCCAGGCCGTAGATCAGCAGGGCGGCGGCGGTCACGACGCCGATCAGGATCAGCAGCCACAGTCCGGCGCGGGTGTCGACCATCTTGCGCAGCTCGACCTTGAGCAGCCGCGAGAACGGCACGCCGGGGGTTGCCGACACATCGAGCGTCGGGTCGGTGAGAGTCGCGGTGCTCATGCGGGGGCTCCTTGCGTGACGACGCGCTCGCGGGCGTCATTGGCGGTCAGTTCGAGGAAGAGCTCTTCGAGGCCCGCGCCGTCGGCGGGGCGCAGCTCGACGAGGGTGATGCCGGAGGCGGCCGCGATCCGGCCCACTTCGACCGGCTCGATCTCCGTGCGCCACCCACCGTCACCCGACGGCGACGCCGCGATACCCGCAGCGGCCAGCGCCGATCCGATCTGGGCGGGAGTCTCGGAGACGACGAACGTGCCCGCCGTCTGCAGCAGCTCGGCCTTGGTGCCTTGGGCGACGACCTTGCCGCGGCCGATCAGCACCATCTCGTCGGCGATCATCTCCACCTCGTGGAGCAGGTGGGAGGACAGCAGCACCGTGCCGCCGCGGTGGGCGTAGTCGCGCAGCAGACCGCGCATCCAGTGGATGCCGGCCGGGTCGAGTCCGTTGGCGGGCTCGTCGAGGATCAGCACCGAGGGATCGCCGATCAGCGCGTTGGCGATGCCGAGGCGCTGACGCATCCCGAGCGAGTAGTTGCGCACCCGGCGCTTCGCCTCGGACTCGTTGAGTCCCACCGTCTCGAGCATCTCGCCGACGCGCTTCTCGGGGATGCCCAGCGTCATGGCGGTCAGGGTGAGGATCTCGCGACCGGTCCGCCCCGCGTGCTGCGCGGAGGCGTCGAGCAGGACGCCGACGTGGCGGCCGGGGTTGGGAATCTCGCGATAGCCCAGCCCACCGATGGTGACCGTGCCGCGGTCGGCCGCCGTGAGCCCGACCATGATGCGCATGCTCGTCGACTTGCCGGCGCCGTTCGGACCGAGGAAGCCGGTGACGCGACCCGGTTGGGCCACGAAGGACACGTCGTCGACCGCCTGGTACTTGCCGTAGCGCTTGGATACGCCCTCGAGTTTGATCATGTCTCAACCCTGCCGCAGCTCATGACGCTCCACATCCGCCTCGAGGCTGTCGCAAATAGACCAAAGTCGTAGGCGACATAGCCGCGAGTCACTAGGCGCGCGCGCCGCGACTTCCTAGCGTGGACACGTGCGCGCCGCAAAACCCGACCTCTACAACGAGCCGCCGACGGTCCGCGGTCAGGTCGCGAGGGTCGCGGGCTGCATCCTGATCTCGCTGGTGAGTTGGAACGAGGTCATCGGCAAGCAGTGGAACCACCACCAGCCGCTGTTCTGGCTCGACCTGATCACAGGACTGGCGGCACTCGGGCTGACCTTCCGACGGCGTCGTTGGCCGTTCCAGGTGGCACTTCTCCTGGCGGTCTCGACGGCCTGGTCGATGTCCGCAAGCGGCCCGTTCGCCCTCGCACTGGTCTCGCTGGCGACGAGGCGCAACCTGCGCCAGAGCATGCTCGTCGGTCTGGTCAGCGTCGCGGCCGCGGAGATCTTCAACGCCTACCAACCCACGGTCACTCCGAACGTCACCCTCAACGGCGCCCAGTCACACCTCATCGATCTGGCCTTCCTCATCGTGGTGACGCTGGCCCTGATCTTCTTCGGCATGTACATCGGGTCGCGTCGCGAGTTGATCTGGTCGCTCAAGGACCGTGCCCACCAGGCCGAGACGGAGCAGGAGCTGCGCATCAGCCAGGCGCAGTGGGCGGAGCGCGAGCGCATCGCTCGCGAGATGCACGACGTGCTCGCCCACCGCATCTCGCTCGTGACCATGCACTCGGGCGCGATGGCTTATCGGGATGACCTCGAACCAGGCGAGATGCGGGAGACCGCCAGGCTCATCCAGCGCACGTCGCACGCAGCCATGACCGATCTGCGCTACCTCTTGGGCGTCCTGCGCGGAGCCGACAATGGAGACCGGCCGCAGCCCACCCTCGCCGACGTCTCCGATCTGATCGCCGACGCGGTCGGCAACGGCATGATCGTCGCCTTCGACACCAACTTCCCCGAGGGCCTCGCACCGGATGAGAAGACCGGCCGCACGGTCTATCGCTTCGTCCAGGAGGCGCTCACCAATGCGCGCAAGCACTCACCGGGAGCACACGTTCAGGTCCAGGTCTGGGGCAGCCCGGAGGACGGCGTCCACGTCGAGGTCTGCAACCCGCGGCGGGTCGGTCAGTTGGGAACGGCGCCGCGCTCCGGCCTGGGCCTGGTCGGGTTGAAGGAACGGGTCGAGCTCGAGGGCGGCAGCCTGGAAGCCGACGGACGACACGAGTCGTTCACGCTGCGATGCTGGTTGCCGTGGGTGGAGGGCGAGGCGTGAGCGAAGACGATGTGCGCATCCTGATCGTCGACGACGATCCCTTGGTGCGCAGCGGCCTCGCGACGATCCTGGGCGGTGCCCCATCGCTCAGCGTGGTCGCCCAGGCGGGGAACGGACGCGAAGCCCTCACCGCGGTAGCCGAGCACGACCCCGACATCGTGCTCATCGACATCCGGATGCCGGTGATGGACGGGATCGAGGCCACCACGGAGATCCTCACCCGACCGCGCCCGCCGAAGGTGATCGTGCTGACGACGTTCGACGTCGACGACTACGTGCTCCGCGCTCTCGGCGCGGGTGCGAGCGGCTTCCTGCTGAAGGACACAGATCCTTCAGACATCATCGCCTCGGTCCGCAAGGTCGCGAACGGCGAGCACTCCCTATCGCCGAGCGTGACCGCCACGGTGATCAAGCGGGCCGTGACACACCAACCGGCGAGCGCGGCCGCGCGTGAGCAACTCGGGCGCCTGACCGAACGCGAGCACGAGGTGGCTCTCGCGATCGGTCGCGGACTCAGCAACGCCGAGATCAGCAAGGAGCTGTTCATGAGTCTGGCCACCGTGAAGGTCCATGTCGGACGCATCTTCGCCAAGCTCGAGGTGGAGAGCCGGGTCCAGGTCG
This sequence comes from Marmoricola sp., assembly GCA_051961575.1. Classification (GTDB taxonomy): domain Bacteria; phylum Actinomycetota; class Actinomycetes; order Propionibacteriales; family Nocardioidaceae; genus Marmoricola. Next base: position 4,533 of record JBQCDC010000465.1, on the reverse strand, counting down.
CGGTGTGCGTTCACGAGGCCGGGCTGGGAAACCGCGGCCACTAAAATGGAGACCTAGACCGACGACGGAGGATGGGGAGGTCCACGCAGTGCCCAGGACCTCGTCGAGCGCCGCCGATGTGCTCGCTCCTTACATCGCCGCCCAAGTAGCCGCGATCCGCCGCCACGAGCCGCTCGCGCGGGAAGGCGATGCCGATGCCATCCACGACATGCGCGTCGCGGTCCGACGGTTGAAGGCAGTCCTCGTCGCCTACCGATCAGCCTTCGACCCCGCGACGGGACGCCACTTGTGCGACGAGCTCGACTGGCTCGCGACCACGCTCGGCAACGCGCGCGACCACGACGTGCAGCGCCTGATCCTGAAGGACCTGCTCGCGAGTGACGAGGGCGTGGAGCAGATCGACGCGGCCGATCGAACGATGGCCGCCGACTCCCAATCGGCCTTGGCCGCAGCCCTGATCTCAGCGCGGTATCGCGTCCTTGCCGAGGAGCTCGAGGAGTTCGGCGCTAAGCCGCCCTGGACGCGAGAAGCCGAACACTCGGCCAAGAAGGTCCTCCTGGCCTCACTGGCGAGGCAGTTCGCGCGCGTCGACTCGAGGATCGACTCGGCCAAGAAGGCATCGTCGCGGGCGAAGGTGGACGAGCGCCTCCATCGCGTCCGCAAGTCGGTGAAGCGAGCCAGGTACGCCACCGAGGCGTGTGCGCCGATCCTCAGCCAGAAGCAATCGAATCTGGCACACGAGCTCTCCCTCGCACAGGACTCGCTCGGTGACCACAACGATCTGGTGGTCACGCGCGGCAACTCGGACACGTGGACCGACCTCGGCGTGACGGCGATCGACGACGACGCCCTAGCGGTGCTGGACGCCCGCGCCCGGAAGACCCGCAAGCAGGCTCGCCACGCACTCCGCTCGGTGCGCAAGCTCGCCGAGGTCGGACAATCCCTGTCTCGCTAGTGTCACACTCGGGCGCCGGCGCTCGTCAGAGGGACGAACCCAACGTTCCCAGCTCACCCGAGGAGAACCCCATGTCGTACGTAGTCGACTTCCAGGACGTCTCGACCGTCGGGCTAGAGTCGTCGCCCGTTGCCGACGCACTCGCCGGCCTCCGCGCCAACGAGGCTCGCTACTTCAGTAACAAGTACTCACACGTCTTCACCACCGAGCCTGCCGCCGAGGCCGCGGACGTCATCGACTACGTCCACCGCATCCTCAAGAACGAGCGCGACCTGGTCATCGAGTCGAAGCCCCTGGAGGCGACGGCGTTCGAGGTCGAGGGAATCCGGATGGCGTACGTGTTCTACGAGTCGGGCCTGTCCATCAACGTGATGTACACGATCGACGACGCGGGCAAGCGCGCCGTGGGCTTCAAGCTCTCCGACGGCATGGAGGTCCCCGCCGAGCTCGCCGATCGCTTCAAGTTCGCTCGTCAGAAGTCGAAGCTCGCCGGCACGATCCGCGGCTCGTTCTTCGTGATCAAGGGAACCTACTGATCGCCGACACGCGACATCACCTGACCTGCGAGGGCGTGTCCCTGCTCGGCGGACGCGACCGGGTCACACCCTCGTAGGCGAGCCACGAGGTACGCCGCCGCGAAGGCGTCGCCGGCACCGATCGGGTCCACGACCGTGATCGCCGGCGGCGTCGATCGCCACCACTCGCCGTCCGCCCAGACCTCGACGTCGTGAGGCCCGTCCTTGATGACGAGCTCCACCTCCGCGCCGACCAATTTCTGGATCTGCTGACTGTCGTCGGTTCCCCAGACGGCCTCCGCCTCATCGCGCCCGACGAAGACGAGGTTCGCGGACTGAGCCGCCTGCAGCAGAACCGGCCCTGCCTCCGCAGCCGACCACAAGGCGGGGCGGAAGTTCACATCGAAGGAGATCCGCCACGAACGGGGTCGCGCGCCGAGCAGGTCGACGGTCCGTGCGATCTCGCCTTGCAGCCCGAAGGTGACACCGGTGACGTGGACCAGGCCGAACCGGTCCAGACTCTCCGCTGGGAGCGGGCGAAGCTGCGAGCCCGCAGAGCCCGTGCGGTAGTAGAGCATGCGGGTCTGTTCGCCGGGCTCCTTGAAGTAGGCGCCGGTCGGGCCAGGCGCGTCCCTAAGCTCCGCGCAATCCACACCCGCGGCAGAGAGCACTCGGCGCAGACGAGTCCCGAAGGGGTCCTCTCCCACCGCGCCGGCGTACGCGACGTCGACACCCAGTCGCGCGAGATGAAGAGCCACGTTCAGTTCCGCTCCCCCGACTCCGAGATGCACCTCGTCCGCGACGCTGAGGCTGGTGTGGGGTGCTGGGGTCAAGCTGATGAGCGGCTCCCCGACACAGAGCACGTCAGTCATCGGGCCGCACTCCGGCCGGCAGCAGCGAGCGCGGTCAGCAGCAACCCCTGCCCCCATAGCTGGGGGCGGTCGTCGCGGATCACGGAGTAGCCGAACGGAACCAGCTGCAGCACCGTGCCCGCACTGACGCGCGTCAGGGTGCCGTCCTCGACGTAGGCCAGCACGCCGCGAAGAGCGCGCCAACCGGCCTCCTCGAACGCCGGCTCGCACAGCAAGGGCGCCGCACGGAGCATGGCGCCCGCGATCCCAGCCGCGGCCGATGTCTCCAAGATGCCGCGCGTCTCCACGTTCCCGTCGACGAGCACGTCCCAGACGCCGTGGTCGGGTTGAGCGGCGACGAGTGTCGACAGCTGCCGACGCAGAGCCGCCTGCGCCACCTCCTGCCGCGGCAGGCCGCCGATCTCCTCGGCCGCCTCGAGAAGCTCGACGAGCGCGAGCGCAGCCCAGGCGTTCGCCCGCGCCCAGTAACACGGCACGACCTCACCGCGATGCGCTCCGTGCACGAAGAACCCGTTGTCTGCTTGGAGAATCTCTGCGTGGACGACGACCTGATCGGCACCGGCGACCACGAAGTCCCGCTCGCCCGTGTGCACCCCGAGGCGCAGCAGGAAGCGGCCGACCATGTACATGGTGTCGGCCCAGACACCGCCCGGCCAGTGTTCCAGCGCTCCGTTCGCGGCCCTCGGCTGATCGGGCTTCGCCGTCCAGTCGGCGAGCGCACGCAAGAGCGGAAGGTAGGAGGTGCGACCGGCCTCGGCCACCAGGTCGACGGCCGCGGCGCCAGGAGCGACCTCGTTGACGTGGTCGAGCGTGGCCAGCGGGTCAGCGGCGACCTGGCGGTCGTACCAGTCGATCACCTCGGGCGGAACGCCACCTCCGAACTCCTTGCCGGCCTGGACGAGACCGGTCAAGCAGACGCCCTCACCCCAGAACCAGCGCGGCAGACCCAGAGCCCACGTCGCTTCGGCGACGCGCGTCGCTGTGCGGGCCAGGGCGTCACGAGTCAGCGCGGCGTCGTCGACGGGAAGCCGCGGCGGTTCCGCGAGTCGCGCGTTGTCGGTGTCCTCGGAGGCCATCTGCTTAGACGGCCTTCGGGTCGATGCGCAACTCGTGGCCACCCCAGCGGACGGTGAGGACGTCGGAAGCGGTCGCTGCCGTGCAGGCCGGATTCGCCACGTGCGCTGGACGACTGGGCACTCCATCGACGACACCGGCCGGGACGTCGTCGACGAGGAACGGGCCGTCCCAGTCCAGTTGCAACGCCACCTCACCGACGACCCGAACCCCGAGGGATCCGATCCACGACAACCGCGGGAGTGCGTCGATGAACTCCTCGAGCCCACCGACGGAGTCGTCGGCGTGCACCGCCACCAGCGTGCGGCCCGCACGGGGAACCCATCGCTGCCAGGCCTCGTCGCCCGTGCGATCGGGTTCGAAGCCGCCCTCGGCCGCCACCGCGACCAGACCTGCGCCCGATCGTCCGACGAGCCACTCATCGCTCTCGGTCCACTCATCCATGCGATCGACGGGGAACCAGAGTTGGACGGCTGGAAGCGTCTCGAGCGAGGCGGCCGCATACCGGGCGATGACCGTGCGGTCGTGCTGCCGGACGCGCGGCAGCACCAGGTTGCCGACCCAGCCGCTCGGGCGGGTGTGCGATCCGTGGTTGTACGCCGCCGGCGCCGCCGCCCACACCTGAAGCTGGCCTGGAAGCGTCACTCCCCAGACGTGTTCTTGGAGCCCCGGCAGTCCGTAGCGGTAGTCCTGAACGGAGGCGATCATCCCTCCTCGCCCGCGACGGATGACCATGTGGGAGGCGTAGTCGCGGCGCAGCAGGTCGCGCTCGAAGGCGTAGGCACCCTCGTAGTGCTGCGTGCCCGTCCAGTCGGCGTCGGCGTCGGTGGCGATCGCACGTACGACCTCGCGAACGGCGTACGAGGCAGAGGTCGCCAAGGCCGTCGCCGGAAGCACCGCCTCGTTGAGGGCGCCCATCCCCCAGGCCCACCACATGATGGGCGCGGTCTCCTCGAGGCAGGCAGCGCGCAGCGTCGGGGTGTACGAGCGGCCGTGCGCGGCCCCATGCACCCCGCGCCAGGAGTTACAGGCCAGGCTCAGCAGCACCTTGTCGAGCAACGTTCGAGCGGCTGCGCGCAGCGTCTCGTCGGACGCGTGGTCGACCAGCGCCACCAGC
>JBQCDC010000464.1:0-2380 GCA_051961575.1 Marmoricola sp. | reverse complement strand
CGGGAGTCGGCGTCGATCCTGCTGATCTCGGGTCCAGCGGCCTGAGTCAGGTGCCGTACACCGGGTCGGGGGTAGCGGCTTCCGCGACCATTGCCCGCACCGCATCCCCGACCTCGCCGGCCTCCCAGCGACGACCAGCGTTCCGCTTCGGGCCGTGGCGCCAGCCCTCCTCAAGGCAGATCTGGCCGCCGTCGATCTCGATGACGCGGCCGGTGATGTCGCAGTCGGTGGAGGCCAACCACGCCACGATCGGCGAGTTGTCCTCGGGAAGAGCCATGGCGGAGGTATCGAAGGCGCCTTCCGTCATCCGGGTCTTCGCGACCGGCGCGACGGCGTTCACACCGACGCCGTAGCGCGCGAGCTCCGCTGCGGCGACCAGGGTCATCGTCGCGATGCCGCCCTTGGCGGCTGAGTATGTGGTCTGGCCGATCGAGCCTTGGAGGCCGGCGCCCGACGAGGTGTTGATCACCCGCGCGACTCGCTCGCGTCCGGCCTTCGACTCATCCCGCCAATAGGCCCCGGCGTGACGCAGCGGCGCCCAGTGACCCTTGAGATGCACGCGGATCACGGCATCCCACTCATCCTCTGAGGAGTTCACCAGCATCCGATCCCGGACGAACCCGGCGTTGTTCACGAGGATGTCGAGTCCACCGAAGGTGTCGATCGCCTGCCGCACCATCGCCTCGGCTTGGGCGAAGTCCGCGACGTCCGCGCCGTTCGCGACAGCCCGTCCACCCAGGGCCTCGATCTCCGCGACAACCTCGTCGGCCGGCGACTCGGTCTTCTCCCCGGCGATCGAGACGCCGAAGTCGTTGACCACGACGGCCGCGCCCTGGCGCGCGAGTTCCAGCGCGTGAGCGCGACCAATGCCGCGACCGGCTCCAGTGACGATGGCGATGCGGCCCTCGAGCAGCGTCATGACAGTCCTTCCAATGCGGTGAGAAAGGCGGGGCGCTCGCCGCCGCCGTGACATTCGATGGTGGTGCCGCTCACGTAGGACGCCAGCGGCGAGGCCAGGAAGCACGCAACGGCACCCACCTCGTCTGGGGCCGCGAGCCGGCCGAGCGGAATCGTCCGCTCGATGGCGGCCACGCCGTCCTCACCGCCGTAATGCAGGTCGGTCTGCTCGGTGCGGACCAGCCCGACGTTGATGGCGTTGACCCGCACCTTCGGCGCCCACTCGACGCCCAGGGTCGCGGTCAGGGAGTCGAGGCCGGCCTTGGCCGCTCCGTAGGAGGAGGTGCCGGGTGAGGGACGCAGGGCGGAGACCGACGACACGTTCACGATCGATCCGCCGCCGGCTTTCGCCTGCATCACTGAATTGGCGGCTCGCATCATCGTGAGGGGCGCGAGCAGGTTCAGGCCCACGATCTTCGCGTGGAAGTTGTCCGACCCGTCGGCCGCGAGCGCGTAGGGCGCTCCCCCGGCGTTGTTGACCAGCACGTCGAGCGATCCGTGCTCGGCGACGATCCGCTGCACCAAGGCGCCAACGGCGTCCGCGTCGCGTACGTCGCACGTGTAGTGCGCGACCCCCACTGGGTCGGATTCTGAGCGCGCGCAGGTCACCACCGTCGCCCCGGCCGCGATGAACTGCCGGCTGATGCCGAGGCCGACCCCGCGGTTGCCGCCAGTGACCAGGACGACGCGGTTGTCCAGATCCAACGAGAGACTCACCCTGGTACCCTACCAAGCACTTGCTTGGTTTCGTTCCTGGAGGCGTGATGACGGTTACCTCAGAGCTGCGTGATGACGGCATTCGCGTCATCACGATGGCCCATCCCCCGGTCAACGCTCTGACCGTGCAGGGCTGGTTCGATGTGGCCGCCGCGCTCGATGAGGCCGGCGCGGACCTCGCGACGAAGGTGGTCATCCTGCGAGCCGAGGGCAAGGGCTTCAACGCGGGTGTCGACATCAAGGAGATGCAGAACACCGAGGGCTTCGACGCTCTCATCGGGGCCAACAAGGGTTGCTACGCCGCCTTCAAGGCCGTCTACGAGTGCAAGGTCCCGGTGATCGCCGCGGTGAACGGCTTCTGCGTGGGCGGAGGCGTCGGGCTGGCGGGCAACGCTGACATGGTCGTCGCGAGCGACGACGCCTACTTCGGCGTTCCGGAGGTCAAGCAAGGTGCTCTCGGAGCCGCCACGCACATGGCTCGCCTGGTGCCCCAGCAGATGATGCGCGCGCTCTACTTCACCGCGAAGACCATCCCTGCCACCGACCTCGAGCGCTTCGGAACCGTGTACCGCGTCGTGCCTCGCGAGCATCTCCTCGACGCCGCCCTCGAGGTGGCCGCCGAGATCGCCGACAAGGACGGTCGCGTGATCCGGGCCGCCAAGGAGGCGCTCAACGGCATCGAGCCAGTCGACGTGAACCTGAGCGA
>JBQCDC010000463.1:0-2709 GCA_051961575.1 Marmoricola sp. | reverse complement strand
GGCGTAGGCCGCCAGGGCCAACAGCGCCAGAGGAAACGTGGCGAGACCGGCTGCGACCCAGGCGGTGTGGCTGGTCTTGGTGACCCTCGGGTACGTGGTGAGGATGGACATGTCAGGCCTCCTGATTCGGTTGAACCGATGACTTCAGCCTCGATTCGGGCCGTTTTCGCGGTGTTGCGGCTTCGTTACGAACGGGTCGTGACCGGTGTGTTTCCGATCACGACCCGCTCGTACGCCGGAGGTTGAGGAGCCGCGAAGCGGCGTCACGAAACCCGGCGTCACGAAACCTCTCAACGGACGTCGTAGATCTCTTTGTCCTCGTCCTGTCGGTGCTCGTGAACCGCGAGGCCGATGGCGACGACGATCACGCCGATGATCGCGGCGAAGGCAGTGTCGACCGACAGGTCGGAGATCTTCGAGCTGCCACTGCCGACGCGGACGAAGACGCTGGCGAGGAAGTGGACGGCGGCGGGACCGTACGCGGCTGCGAGAACTGCGACGATCGGGAGGGCGAGCAGGCCGACGGCGATGGACGTCGTGTGCGCGCTCTTGGTGATCTGGGTGTTGCGAGCGGTGAGGAGGGACATCACGGAACTCCTTGGTCGGTTTCGCGGCTCCTTGCCGCTTCACCCAGACAGAGCCGCCGCCTCCGTCCCTGATACCGAGAGTTCGGTGAATTTCTGGGCGACGTCACAGCCGGCTGACATGCAACGTGACCGTGCCGGCGCTCTGAGCACGGCACGGTCACGGCGGTCGGGAATGCACGGGGTTCCTGCCTACCCCCGTTGTAGGCAGGAACCCCGTGCTGCGATTCAGCGGACGTCGAAGACTTCCCTGTCTTCGTCTGCCAGGTACACGCGGACCGCGAGACCGATGGCAACCACGACGACGCTGATAATCGCTACGAAGGCCGCATCAAGCGGCACGTTGGACAGTGGGGCTGAGACGGCAGCGACGATGCGACCGACGACTCGCCTGGCGGGCGCTGCGGCGTTCATCATCTGCGGCCCGAAGGACGCGATGACGATGAGTGCGCCGACGTAGAAGGCGACGACGTAGATGCCGAGGCGATCAGCACGCTTGATCCGCTCGTCGTAGTGCATCGGGGTGTGGCGGGTGATGAGGAGGGACATCACGAGCTCCTTGAAGCTGGGCGGCGGCCGGGTGCCGCGTTCGCCTGGACAGAGCGGCGCTGCGAATCCGTGATACATCGAATTTCGATGTATTTATGTCTGTCCTGATGACTCCGAACAGGCAAGAATCGCAACGTGACCGCGACTGGCGGTCGTGCTGAAGCAAGGAGCTATCGGTGCCCACAGATGTCGCCGTCCTGGTGCAGCAGGTTGCTGCCGGTGACGAGCACGCATGGGGTCAGCTGGTGGAGCGCTACCTTCCGCTGGTGTGCGGCTTGATCCGCCGCCATCGGCTGCACGGTGCGGACGCGGACGACGTGTCCCAAACCGTGTGGCTACGGCTGGTGGAGCACATCGGGCGACTGCGAGAGCCGGAGGCGCTGCCGGGTTGGTTGGCAGCCACCACGCGCAACGAATGTCTGCGCGTCATCTCGCAGAGCCGACGATCGATGCCGGTGGACCCCGTCGAGCACGGCGACTTCGCCGGCGCCGAGGAACCGGACCACATCGAGGGTTTGACGTCCGCTGAGGAACGCCAGGCCCTGCGTGAGGCCCTGGCGGAGTTGCCCGAGCAGCGGCGCATGCTGCTGCTCATGCTGCTGACCGATCCTCCTGCGACTTACGCCGAGATCACCGAACGTCTGGGGATCCCGACCGGGAGCATCGGGCCGACAAGGGCGCGAGCGCTTGAGCAGTTGCGCGGAACCAAGGCGATGCGGGCGCTGTTCCCGCCAGTCGAGCCGATGGGAGTGCGGCAATGAACAAGTGGGACGACGAGAGCGAACTGATGGCTGCTCTGGCCGAGGCGGTGGCGGACGAGTCCGCAGTCACCGACCGCGCCCGGACATCGGCGCTGGCCGCGTTCACGTGGCGCACCGTCGACGAAGAGCTGATGGAGCTGCTGCACGACTCGGCAACGACGGCTGGCGCGGCGGTGCGGTCCACTGCGGCTGCGCGCGACCTCGTGTTCGAGGTCGAAGGCGCCTCGATCGACGTCGAGTACGCCGACGGCGTGCTGACGGGTCAGGTATCGCCCGCTGGTGGTCAGCTGCGATTGCAGCGTCCGGAGAGCGAAGACGTCTCGCTTACGCCTGATTCGGCCGGCTTCTTCCGGCTCGAGGGCGTGGAGGCAGGCACGGTGCGGTTCGTCCTGGAGTTCAGCGACGTCCGCGCCGTAACCCCCTGGGTCCGCTTCTAGCGGAGGTTGAGGAGCCGCGAAGCGGCGTCACGAAACCGCAGCCTCGCACCCGGAGGTTGAGGAGCCCGCGCAGCGGGCGTCACGAAACCGCAGCGTCGTCGGTCGAGTGACCGCACGAAGTGCGGTTGTATCGAGACCCCTCAGTCCCCAGGCGTATCGACCGTAAGGATCTTCCCGACCCTCGGGTCTGTCCGCACGATCCCATCAGCCTTCATGCGCAACCACGCCTCACGAGCCGTGAGCCCGTGCTCGGTCATGATGCCGGCGAGCAAGCCCGTGATCAGAGGCGTCGAGAACGACGTCCCGCTCCACTTCGCAAGGTTCTTGAACTGGCGAACCTCGCCGACGTTAGGTGGCTCATAGCAGGTGTAGGTGCCG
>JBQCDC010000462.1:0-7550 GCA_051961575.1 Marmoricola sp. | reverse complement strand
CCATGTCTGCTTGCGTGTCTCGCTTCGCTCGCCACGCGCAGCCACGCCGTCCCGGGAGTGCTCGCCAACCCGCTCCCGCCACCGTCCTCAGCGGCGCGGTGTGTTGTGCGGCACCTCGTGAGCGTGACCGGTGCCGCGGAGCTACGCGGGCGTGCGCAGAATGAAGGAGCTGTTCTTCACACGCGCGTCATCGCTTGTTTCGAGGAGTAGGTCGTGTCGTTGGTCCACGCTGTCGCCGCTGTTCCGCCTGGGTTGCTGCCTGCTCGTGAGCAGATGGCGCTCTCCCTCGGGTGGCACATCGTGATCGCCTGTTTCGGGGTGGCGTTCCCGGCGATGATCTTCGTGATGCATCGGCGGGCGATTCGGCTGGATGACCCGGTGGCGCTTGAGTTGGCGAAGCGTTGGTCGAAGGTTTCCGCCGTGCTGTTTGCGATCGGGGCTGTGTCGGGGACGGTGCTCAGCTTCGAGTTCGGGTTGTTGTGGCCCGGGTTGATGGGCAAGTACGGCGATGTGTTGGGGCTGCCGTTCGGGTTCGAGGGGTTGTCGTTCTTCATCGAGGCGATCTTCCTCGGGATGTACCTCTATGGCTGGGGGCGGCTGAAGCCTCAGGTGCACCTGCTGATGCTGGTCCCGATGGCCTTCGCCGGCGTCTTCGGAACCTTCTGCGTGATCTCTGTGAACGCCTGGATGAACTGGCCTACGGGCTTCAAGCTCGTTGATGGACACGTCACGGATGTCAATCCGTGGGCTGCCATGTTCAACCAGCGGGTCTACCTGGAGTTCGCGCACATGTGGGTGGCCGCGTTCATGGTTGTCGGGTTCCTGGTGGCAGGTGTCTATGCGGTAGGCATGCTGCGCGGCCGACGCGACGAGCATCATCGGCTCGGGTTCTTCGTCCCGTTCAGCTTTGCCAGCATTGCCGCGGTCGTGCAGCCGGTGATCGGGCACGTACTCGGCTTCGGCATGGCGACTCATCAGCCGTCCAAGCTCGCCGCCTTCGAGTACGCGACCGACACCACGAGCGGGGCGTCGCCGTTGCGCATCGGCGGGATCCTGATCAACGGCCACGTTCACGGCGCGATCGACATCCCGTGGCTGGGGTCGCTGTTCGCGATGAACTCGTTCACCAAACCGGTGCCAGGCATGAACCAAGTCCCTGTCGCGAACCGGCCCGAAGACTCCGTGATCAACGTGTCGCACTGGGCCTTCCAGAGCATGGTGGGCGCGGGCACGCTGATCGCGTTGACTGTCGTGATCTTCTGGCTCGCGCGCTGGCGTCGTAGGGACCTGCTTGTGCATTCCTGGTTCTTGCGGGTGGCGTCCGTTTTGGGCGCAGCGGCCGTGGTCGCGCTCGAGTGTGGCTGGACCGCGACCGAGGTCGGGCGGCAGCCTTGGGTGGTCTACGGGTATCTCAAGACGACGGCTGCGGCCAGCACCCACAGCGGGCTGTGGTGGTTCTTCGGTGTCTCGTTGATCGTCTACACGGCGATGACGATCGGCGCCGTCATGGTGATCCGCTCGATGACGCGGCGATGGCGAGCGGGGGAGAAGGACCTGCTCAGTCCCTACGGTCCGGCCGAGGTCAGCTCATGAGCCTGCAGTTCGCCGTGGCGGCCGCCCTCTTCGCCGGGCTGATCGTCTACGCCGTGTTCGGCGGCGCGGACTTCGGGTCAGGCTTCTACGACCTCACCGCGGGCGGCAGCCGTCGCGGCGCTCAGCTGCGCACTCTCGTCGACCACAGCATCGGGCCCGTCTGGGAGGCCAACCACGTGTGGTTGATCTACGTGCTGGTCGTCTGGTGGACAGGCTTTCCGACCACCTTCGCAGCGGCGATGAACACCTTGTTCCTGCCGATGATCTTCGCGCTGCTGGGCATCGTGCTGCGTGGCGCGAGCTTCGCCTTCCGCAAGTACGCGGCCGACCTCGCGAGCGCTCGGCTCTTCGGGATCATCTTCGCTCTGTCGTCGGTCATCACACCGTTCTTCCTGGGTGCTGCCGCGGGCGCCATCGCCTCAGGACGGGTACCCGCCGACGGCCAGGGCGACCTGTGGACCTCGTGGCTCAACCCGACCTCGATCTTCGGGGGCGTGATCGCCGTCGGCACCTGTGCCTTCCTCGCCGGGGTCTTCCTCACCGCCGATGCTGAGCGCTCGGGTCAGCACGAGCTCGCCGAGCAGCTGCGGATCCGGGCGATCGGCGTCGGGGTGGCGACCGGAATCGTCGTGTTCGCCGCCCTGGTACCGATCTCGGACGATGCCGTGACCCTGAGCCATGGACTGCATACTCGCGGCGCCGCACTCATGGTGATCTCGGCGGTCGCCGGAACCGCGACATTGGTGCTGCTGTGGCTGCGGCGGTTCGGTGTTGCCCGACTGACCGCCGTGGTGGCCGTTGTAGCCGTTCTGATCGGCTGGGGTGTCGGCCAGTACCCGTGGCTTCTCGTCGACCACGTGAAGATCGCTGATGCGGGTGGTGCGCGCGCCACGCTGCAGGGGTTGCTGATCGTTGTCGGCATCGCGGCGATCACGGTCGTTCCCGCGCTGGTGGCGCTGTTGCGGTTCACGCAGACCGAGGGCGCCCACCACGAGGGGTGAACCATCCGCGCATCCGCGACGTGGTCAAGGTAAGGCGCATTCGCGCCCGTCAGAACAATCCACGAGAAGGATGATCGACATGCGCATCAACCGAACCGTGATCCTCATGGCCCCGACCGCCGTCGCCGTGGCGGCGCTGGCGATCCAGGGCCCGGCCCTTGCGCTCGAGAACCCGACCACCGGGCACAACGGCGCGCCGACCAACACCTGCGGCAGCGCGCCGAACACGATGGTGACGCCTGGACAGTCCGCGAACGCGCCAGGCTCGCCGTTCAACCCGAACGGCAACGCTGGTACTCACTACGCGGGTAACGCCGGTACGTCCTCGCTGGCGCACTCGAACAGCACGGCGGCCGTGTCGCAGTACTACACCGCCTGCCTGCGCCAAACCGCGCGCGTCATGAGGTAGTTCACGAAGCGAGTCATCTCGTCGGGCTTGGTGATGACACGATCGACCTGTGACTCCCAAGCCCGACCTCGCCGTTGCCCTGGACCTAGAACCCCACCCCGAGGGTGGGTGGTACCGCGAGACGTGGCGGTCGCCGGTCGTCGTGACCCTGCCCGATGGTCGCGAGCGCGCGACCGGGACCTTGATCTGGTTCCTGCTGCCCGCGGGTGAGTCGTCGCGGTGGCACAAGGTCGCCTCCGACGAGATCTGGCTTGCGCACACGGGCACGGTCCGCCTCGAGCTGGGCGGGGACGGCCCATCGCCGACGGCGACCACCTCGCACGAGGTGACCACGGCCGCCAGCGGCCAGACCCAGCTCCTCGTGCCCGCCGGCGTCTGGCAGCGCACCGTGCCCGGACCCGACGACGCCCTGGTCAGCTGCGTGGTCTCGCCCGGTTTCGACTTCGCCGACTTCGAGCTCGTCGACTGACCCTTGCCTCCGAAATAGAACTCGTTCTAATCTGGACACCTGTCCAGTTAGGCGGCTCGCCAGTCTGCCACGGCCCGCGGGATGTTTCGGAGTTCACGATGACCATTCGGGTTGTGCACGTCGCAACGGGGAACGCAGGCAGGATCGCGCTGCGGCACCTCATCGGTGATGCGCGTTTCGAGCTCGTCGGTGTGGTCGTGTCGAACCCGGAGAAGGTGGGCAAGGACGCGGCTGAGCTCTGCGGAGCGCCAGCTCCTACGGGAGTGACGGCGGTCGATGATCTGGCGGCCGCCCTGGACCTGAAGCCCGACTGCGTCAGCTACTGTGCGCTCTCCGAGACGCGGTTCTTCGAGGCGCTCGAGGACATCAAGACCTGCTTGGCCAGCGGCGCCAACGTGGTCACGACCTCGCCCGTCACCCTGATGTATCCGTGGGGGCTCCTTTCCGATTCGATGATCGACCCGTTCGAGGACCTCTGCCGCAACAACGGCGTCAGCCTCTTCGCCACGGGCGTCGACCCGGGGTGGGCGAACGACCTGCTCCCGCTCGCGATCGCCAGTACCTGCCAGAGCGTCGAGCAGATCCGCTGTTCCGAGATCGCCGACTACGCGTCCTACAGCGGAGCGCCCGTGATCTTCGAGGTGATGGGCTTCGGCCGCGAGCCCGCAGCTCTCGACAATCGGGAAGACATGCCCATGCTGTTCAAACCGGGCATGCTCACGGCAGCCTGGGGTGTCGCGCTCCGCCAGCTGGCCACCGCCTTCGGCTTCGAGCTCGACGAGATCCGTGAGTCGGTGGAGCAGGAACCAGCGCCCGTTGCCTTCGACGTCGCGGCCGGCCACATCCCCGCCGGTGGCGTGGCGGCGGTCCGGTTCCAGATCATCGGCGTCGCGTCGGGCAAGGAGGTTCTCGTCATCGACCACACCACGCGTCTCGACCCGACGCTTCGACCTGACTGGCCGCAACCTGCTCACGGCGGCGGCGGCTACCGGGTCGAGATCGTCGGCGAGCCCTCGTATCTCGTCGACGTCACCCAGAGCACCGCCTTCGGTGACCACAACGACGCCTCGATCGCCTCCGGAGCAGGTCGCATGGTCAACGCCATCCCAGCTGTCGTGGCCGCAGAACCCGGCATCCGGACCCTGCTCGACCTTCCGCTGAACACCGCCAAGGGCGTGTTCGCGGCAACTCTCGCAACGAACGGAGACAGCTGAATCATGGGACGCGTCAGCGACAAGGTGGTTCTCATCAGCGGGGGCGCCCGCAACATCGGCGGCGCGAGCGCACGCGCTCTGGTCGCCGAGGGTGCCCAGGTGGTCATCGGCGACGTACTCGACGAGGAGGGCACGGCTCTCGCCGCCGAGCTCGGCGACAGCGCCCGATACATCCACCTGGATGTGACCGATGAGCAGCAGTGGCAGGCCGCGGTGGAGTTCACGCTCGCCGCGTTCGGAAAGCTCAACGTCCTCTTCAACAACGCCGGCATCTTCAACGGCGGCCAGCTGCAGCGCTACAAGGGCGAGCAGTGGCAGCAGATGATCGACGTCAATCTCACGGGTGCCTTCTTCGGTGCGAAGGCGAGCGCCGATGCGATCATCGCCGCGGGCGGCGGCTCGATCATCAACACCTCGTCGATCGAGGGGCTACGAGGGACGCCGTGGGCCCATGGCTACGTGGCCTCCAAGTGGGGCCTCACGGGTCTGACCAAGTCGCTCGCCATGGAGCTCGCGCCGCACAACATCCGCGTGAACTCGATCCACCCCGGCCGGATCAGCACACCGGCCACCGACCAGATGCCACCCAACTTGATTCCGATCCCCTTGGGTCGGCCCGGCCTGCCCGAGGAGGTCGCGCACTGCGTGGTGTTCCTGGCCAGCGACGAGTCATCGTTCTCGACAGGCGCAGAGTTCGTCGTCGACGGCGGCACCGTGATGCACATCCCGACGAACATCTGAGGCTGCGATGACCTACCGCGTGATCCAGTGGGCGACCGGCGGTGTCGGCCGCGCCGCCATCGAGAGCATCGTCCGGCACCCCGACCTGGAGCTCGTCGGCTGCTGGGTGCACAGCGCTGAGAAGGCGGGTCGTGACGTCGGAGAGATCGTCGGGCTCGCGCCCTTGGGTGTGACCGCCACGAACAGCATCGAGGAGATCCTGGCGATCGATGCCGATTGCGTTCTCTACTCGCCGCTGCTGCCGAACCCGGACGAGGTCGCGGCGATCCTGCGCTCGGGGAAGAACGTGGTCACTCCGCTCGGGTGGTTCTGGCCGACCGACGAGGACCGGCAGCGCATGGAGCCGCCCGCGCTCGAGGGCGGCGTAACGCTGCACGGCACAGGTATCGATCCGGGCGGCGTGACGGAACAGCACCCCCTCTTCTTCGCGGGGCTCTCGTCAGCGGTCACCTATGTGCGTGGCGAGGAGTTCTCCGACATCCGCACCTACAACGCGCCCGAGGTGGTGCGGCACATCATGGGTTTCGGCGGCACGCCGGAGGAGGCGAAAGCCGGCATGATGCTCGGGCTCCTGACCGGCGGTTTCGCCCAGTCCGTGCAGATGTGCCTGGACACGTTGGGGTTCGCGGACGCGGAGATCCGCGCCAGTCACGAGGTCGCGGTGGCGACGGCTCCCATCGATGGCCCGGCCGGAGTCATCCAACCGGGCGAGGTCGCCGCACAGAAGTTCGCGTGGGAGGCCTTCGTGGGGGAGACCAAGGTCGTGCGCGTCGCGGTGAACTGGTTCATGGGCGACGAGCATTTGGATCCGCCCTGGAGGTACGGGCCCGAAGGCACGCGATTCGAGGTCGAAGTGCGCGGCGACCCCGACTGCGAGGTGACCATCCACGGCTGGCACCCGTCGACGATCGCGGCGGGCTTGGAACGGAACCCGGGCATTGTGGTGACGGCGGCGCATTGCGTGAACTCGATCCCGGCGGTTTGCGAGGCAGCACCGGGACTCGTGACCTTCGTCGATCTGCCGCTGGTCACCGGACGTGCCCACCCGGATCTCGCGCGCTCTTAAGGCATCGTCAACACCGCCACCCCGTTGACGTGGCCGTTGCGCAGGTCGTCGAGGGCCGCGTCGGCGCGGTCGAACGCGTAGGGCGTGATCGTGGCGCGGACGCCTACGCGCTGCGCGAGTCGGAGGAATTCCTCGCCATCGGCGCGTGTGTTCGAGGTGACCGTCGTGATCGTCCGTTCGCCGAACAGGTGGCGCTGGTAGTCCAGCGTCGGGATGTCCGAGGAGTAGATGCCGGCGATGGCTACCGTGCCGTGTGGGCCGAGCGCCGCCAGCGCGTCGCGCGCGACCTCGCCCGACGGCGCGAAGACGATCGCAGAGTCCAGGGGCGGTAGGTCGCTGGCGTTGGCCGCCGCGGTTGCGGCTCCGAGGTCGAGCGCGAGTCGTTGGGCTGCCGGATCGCGGGTCACCACGTGCAGTTCCGCTCCCTGTGCGACCGCGAGTTGAGCGGTGAGGTGGGCGCTCCCACCGAAGCCGAAGAGCGCGAGCCGGCCACCCGGGTGTAGTTCTGCGCGCTTGAGCGCTCGATAGCCGATGATGCCCGCGCAGAGGAGCGGTGCGGCTTCGGAGGGCGTGAGGCCCGGCGGGATCGCGTAGGTGTAGGCGGCCGGCGCCACCGCGTACTCGGCGTATCCGCCATCCTCGTCCCAGCCGGTGTAGGTCGATTGCTCGCAGAGGTTCTCGCTGCCCTCGCGGCACCACCGACAGGTGCCGCAGGTGCTGCGCAGCCAGGGGATTCCGACCAGGTCACCGGGCCCGACGTCACCGTCGGCTGCCACGACCGCTCCGACGACCTCGTGGCCCGGGATGACGAATCGGCGACGAGGTGGGAGGTCGCCGTCGACGACGTGCAGGTCGGTGCGGCAGACGGCGCACGCTTCGACCTTGATCAGCAGCTCGCCGTCGCGGCGGGAGGGGAGCGCAGCCTCGACCGGCTGCAGCTTTCCGTCGCCTGCGGTTCGCCAGGCACGCATCGCGGACACGCCTACTCCACCTCTTCCTCTCGCGCATCTGCTGCGGCCAGCAGTGCCATGACCTGGTCATCCGTGACGGCCCGAAA
>JBQCDC010000461.1:0-2763 GCA_051961575.1 Marmoricola sp. | reverse complement strand
CATGTCGGCGACGTTGTCGATCAGCTCGCGGCAGTGCGAGCCGTTGATCTGCTTCGTGTGCCACGACCACGACGTGTACTGGTCGTCGAGGTTCTCCAACTGCGGAGGCAGGATGTCGTGGTCGGCCGCGGAACCCTCGGGGTCGTGCCAGATGAAGAGCTGGCCGTTGACCTCGGCGGTCTCCAAGCGCTCGGTACGCGCACGCATCGGCACTCGACGGGTGTACGGGATCTCCTTGCAACGACCGTCGCCGCCCCAGCGCCAGTCGTGGAACGGGCAGGCGATGTTGTCGCCCTTGACCTCACCCTGGGTCAGGTCGCCGCCCATGTGCCGGCAATAGCCGTCGAGCACGTTGAGGTGCCCCTGGCTGTCCGACCAGATCACGAGCTTCTTCTCGAAGGCCTCGATGCGGTGCGGCTTGCCGTCGCGGAACTCGTCGGAAAGACCGAGGCAGTGCCACCCGCGAGCGAAGCGGGTCGGAGCCTGGCCGTGGTCGAGTGCGCGGCTCGCGTCGATCGCGGTGGTCATCGGTACCTCCTGAAAAAGGCTTGGCCAACTCTAAGAACCAGCCTGCTCCTGATGTCTTGTCCTTCCAAGACTAGAACACGTTATAGTTTTGTGCATGCGCATCGCCCTGACAGAGGAACAAGAGGCGCTCCGCAAGGAGCTCCGCGGCTACTTCACCGAGCTGGTCACGCCCGAGATTCGGGCCGGTCTGTCGACCGCGACCAACGAGTTCGACGAGGACGGTAAGAAGGCCGATGGCGGCGAGTTCGGCGACACGAACGTGTACAAGTCCGTCATCAAGCAGATCGGCACGGACGGCTGGCTGGGCATCGGTTGGCCCGAGGAGTACGGCGGTCAGAACCGCTCGATGATGGAGCAGCTGATCTTCACCGACGAAGCCGCGATCGCGGGCGTGCCGATCCCCTACCTGACGTTGAACACCGTCGGTCCGACGATCATGCGCTACGGCACCGACGCTCAGAAGGAGGAGATCCTCCCGAAGATCCTGCGCGGCGAGATGCACTTCTCGATCGGGTACTCGGAGCCCGAATCGGGTACTGACCTTGCGTCGCTGAAGACCCGTGCCGTGCGCGAGGGCGACGAGTGGGTCATCAACGGTCAGAAGATGTGGACCTCGTTGATCCAGTACGCCGACTACATCTGGCTCGCCTGCCGGACTGACGCGGACCTGCCGCGTCACAAGGGCCTCTCGATGATCCTCGTGCCGTCGACCGCCGAGGGTTTCTCCTACACGCCGGTGCACACGCTCGCGGGCGTCGGGACCAGCGCCACCTACTACCAGGACGTGCGCGTTCCGGTCGGCAACCTTGTCGGGGAGCTCAACGGGGGTTGGGCTCTGATGACGAACCAGCTCAACCACGAGCGCGTCGCCCTGACCTCGTCGGCGCCGTCCGCGACCTCCCTCGCGCAGACCATCGAGTGGGCGCGAGAGACCAAGCTCCGCGACGGTCGTCGGGTGATCGATCAGGAATGGGTACAGGTGCTGCTCGGCCGCGTGCAGGCCAAGGTCGACATGCTGACCGTTCTGAACTGGAAGCTGGCGTCGGCGACGACCGACCTGTCGCCCGCGGATGCCTCCTCGACCAAGGTCTACGGGTCGGAGATGGCCTGCGAGATCTACCGGATGCTCATGGAGATCGTCGGGGCTGATGCCGTGGTTCGCGCCGGATCGGCAGGCGAGGTTCTGCGAGGACGTCTCGAGCGCTTCTACCGCTCGTCGCTCGTGATGACCTTCGGCGGCGGCACCAACGAGATCCAGCGCGACATCATCGGCTACGTCGGACTCGGCCTTCCGGCCGCCAAGCGCTAAAAGGACAACGGACATGGACTTCTCCCCCACTCCCGAAATGGTCGAGGCTTCGGCCCTGGCGGCGCAGATCTTCGGCGACTACGGCACGCCCGAGAACCTGCGGAAGATCGACGCGCAAGGCGATCGCTTCGATGCCGCCCTCTGGGCTGCCCTGGGCGACGCCGGCCTGCTGGGTCTCGCGATAGCCGAGGAGCACGGCGGCGCCGGGCTCGGGATTCTCGAGATCGGCGCGGTGTTGACCGAGCAGGGTCGCGCGCTCGGTGCGGTGCCGCTCGCCTCGCATGTTGCAGCCGCGCTCGCCATTGCCGAGTTCGGCGACGACGCAGTCAAGTCGCTTCTTGCGGACGCTGCGTCCGGAGCATCGATCCTGACCGTCGCCACGACCCTCGATCGGGTCGACAACGCCTGGATCGCGGTGCCCGCCGCGACCCGGGCCGCCGCCTTCGTCGTCGTTGACGAGGATGCGCGGCTCGTGCAGGCGTCGAACGTGTCCGTCGAAGAGCAGCGCGTCAGCACCGGCGAGATCCTGGGTCTGGTGAGGATCACGCCCGAGGCGCTCGCCGCCGCGCCGGTGCTCGGCGATGCCTCCACCGGCGCGTGGGTTCAGCAGCGGCTGACGGCGCTGCAGTGTGCCGTTCAGCTCGGCATCACCGAGGGCGCTCTGAAGCTCACCTCCGACTACGCCCGGACTCGTGAGCAGTTCGGCCGCCCGATCGGCACGTTCCAGGCAGTCTCGCAGCGCCTGGCTGACGGGTACATCGACAACCTCGGCCTGCGGATGTCGCTGCAGCAGGCTCTGTGGCGACTCAGCGCGGGCCTGCCCGCCGCCACGGAGGTCTCGAATGCGCCGATCTGGGCGGCGGACGCCGGCCACCGGCTCGCGCACCCGACCGTGCCCGTGCACGGTGGGGTCGGGATCGACCTGG
>JBQCDC010000460.1:0-2770 GCA_051961575.1 Marmoricola sp. | reverse complement strand
TGGGCAGGCGAGCACGGAGCGCAGGCACCCGAGGTCAGCGCTCAGGTGAACGACCTCGTCGAGCGCGTCTCGACCGCCGGCGGCACCCCGCTCGTCGTCGCCGAACACAACGGCGGACGGGCTGACGTGCTCGGGATCATCTACCTCAAGGACGTCGTCAAGAAGGGCATGGTCGAGCGCTTCGCCCAGATGCGCAAGATGGGCATCCGCACGGTGATGATCACCGGCGACAACCCGTTGACCGCCAAGGCGATCGCGGACGAGGCCGGCGTCGACGACTTCCTCGCCGAGGCCACCCCCGAGGACAAGATGGCGTTGATCAAGCGCGAGCAGGAGGGCGGTCGCCTGGTCGCGATGACCGGTGACGGCACCAACGACGCGCCGGCGCTGGCTCAGGCCGACGTGGGCGTCGCGATGAACACGGGGACGTCGGCCGCCAAGGAGGCCGGCAACATGGTCGACCTTGACTCGAACCCGACGAAGCTCATCGAGATCGTCGAGATCGGCAAGCAGCTGCTCATCACCCGTGGAGCGTTGACGACCTTCTCGATCGCCAACGACATCGCGAAGTACTTCGCGATCATCCCGGCCATGTTCGCCGGCGTGTACCCGGGACTGAAGAAGCTGAACATCATGTCGCTGCACAGCCCGGAGTCGGCGATCACCTCGGCGGTGATCTTCAACGCGATCATCATCATCCTGCTGATCCCGTTGGCCCTGAAGGGTGTCAAGTACAAGCCCGCCTCGGCGAGTGCCCTGCTGCGACGCAACCTGGCCATCTATGGCGTCGGCGGCGTGATCGCGCCCTTCATCGGCATCAAGCTGATCGACCTGCTCGTCTCCCAGATCCCCGGGATCTCCTAGGGCTTGAGTGGAATTAAGGACATATGACGATGAGTAACAACATCTCTCTGCGACTGGGCCAGCTGGGCGCGTCGATCCGCGCGATGCTCGTGCTCACGGTGGTCTGCGGGATCGCCTACCCACTGCTGGTCATGGGCATCGGCCAGGTGGCCTTCCACAGCCAGGCGAACGGGTCGCTGATCTACCGCAACGGCAAGCTGGTCGGCTCCTCGCTGATCGGCCAGAGCTTCGCCGGCAAGGCGCAGTACTTCCAGTCGCGGCCGTCGGCGGCGGGTACGGGCGACGGGTACAACCCGCTCTCCAGCAGCGCCAGCAACCTTGCTCTGGACAACCCGGTGCTGCTCAAGAACATCGAGCAGAACCAGGCCGCCATCGCGAAGGCCGACGGGGTGCCGATCTCGGCGATTCCGCCCGACGCGGTGACCGCCAGCGGCTCCGGACTGGACCCGCAGATCTCGCCGGCCTACGCCGCCATCCAGGTGAACCGGGTGGCGCAGGCGCGTCACGTTCCGGTCAGCGTCGTGAAGGGCCTTGTCTCGAAGTACACGGAGGGTCGCACCCTCGGCTTCCTCGGCGAGCCACGGGTCAACGTGCTGGAGTTGAACCTGGCTCTTGATGCCTACCGGCCCTGACGCGGGAGACTGAAGACGTGAGCGAGGCATCGGGGTCAGCGCGGGGCAGTCTGCGCGTCTATCTCGGCGCCGCGCCCGGCGTCGGCAAGACCTACGCCCTGCTCAGCGAGGCCCACCGTCGCCTCGAGCGCGGTACCGACGTGGTGGTGGGCTTCGTCGAGTGTCACGGTCGCAAGCACACCGACGAGCTGGTCGCTGGTCTCGAGGTCGTACCGCGCCAGACGCTCACGTATCGCGGCGCCACCTTCGAGGAGATGGACGTGGACGCGATCCTGCGTCGCCACCCGAAGGTGGCGGTCGTTGACGAGTTGGCGCACACGAACGTCGTGGGCGCACGCAACGCGAAGCGCTGGCAGGACGTCGAGGAGCTCCTGGAGGCCGGCATCGACGTTCTCACCGCCGTGAACATCCAGCACCTCGAGTCGGTCAACGACGTGGTCGAGAAGATCACCGGCATCAAGCAGCAGGAGACCGTCCCCGACGCGGTGGTGCGGGCGGCCGATCAGGTCGAGCTGCGCGACATGACGGCCGAGGCCCTGCGACGCCGACTCGCGCACGGCAACGTGTACGCCCCGGAGAAGGTGGACGCAGCACTGTCGAACTACTTCCGGGTGGGCAACCTCAATGCGTTGCGCGAGATCGCCCTGCTCTGGACGGCGGATCGGGTCGAGGACGCCCTCGACCACTACCGCGCCCAACACGCGATCACCGGCACCTGGGAGACACGGGAACGCGTCGTCGTGGCCTTGACCGGTGGCCCCGAGGGCGAGCACCTGATCCGGCGAGCAGCCCGGATCGCGTCCCGCACCGCACAGGACTCGGGTTCGGTCGATCTGCTCGCGGTTCACGTGGTGCGGGCGGACGGGCTCGCTGTTCGGGAGGGCGATCTGGTGGCGCAGCGTCAGCTCGTCGAATCGCTCGGCGGCACGTACCACCAAGAGCTCGGCGACGACGTCGCGCAAGCCTTGCTGTCCTTCGCCCGGGCAGAGAACGCCACGCAGTTGGTGCTCGGCGAGAGCTTGAGACGAGGGCCGAGCCTGTTGCTGAGCAGCTTCGGCGTCACGCGCGCGATCATCCGGCAGTCCGGCGACATCGACGTGCACATCGTGACCCACGAGGCGAAGGAGGATCCGGTCGAACGGGCGGCGCGCTCGTTCGCGGTGCCCTCCAGGCGGCGCCTGCTCGGGTTGGCGATGGCCTTCGTCCTGCCCGCGCTCTTCACGGTCGCGCTGATCCCGTTCCGAAAAGACGTGAACCTGGTCAGCGACATGCTG
>JBQCDC010000459.1:0-3318 GCA_051961575.1 Marmoricola sp. | reverse complement strand
GCGCTTTGGCCTTGCTGATCTTCTTGACCTTGACCGGCGCTTCCATGACGTTCTCGAGCGCGGTCTTGTGGGGGAAGAGGTTGAAGCGCTGGAAGACCATGCCGATCTCGCGACGCTGGTTGGCGATTCTCTTGTCGGTGAGGCGATAAAGCTTGCCATTGCGGTCGTCGTAGCCGGCGAGGTCGCCATCGACCCAGATGCGGCCGGCCTGAATGGTTTCGAGCTGGTTGATGCAGCGAAGGAAGGTCGTCTTGCCTGAGCCAGACGGCCCGAGCAGGCAAACAACCTCACCTGCACGTACGTCAAGGTCGATTCCCTTGAGGACTTCGTTGCCGTGGAAACTCTTGTGCACATTGCGTGCGCGTACCAGGGGTTGTTCGCCGGTCATCGGTTCGCCCCTGTCGCGCCGAGTCCGATCATCTTGGCCTTCAAGGAGCTGTCCTTCTTCGATGGGCCCTTCGCTCCGAAGCCACGGCCGAAGTGCCGCTCAAGGTGCATCTGGGCATACATCAGGACACTGCAGATGATCAGGTACCAAATGATCGCAGCCACGTCGACCGCGAAGACCTTGTAGGTCCGGTTACCGATTGCCTGCAACTGGAAGAAGAGCTCGGTACCAACAGGGATAGCGCTCATCAATGTGGTGTCTTTGGTCATGCCGATGAATTCGTTGCCCGTCGGGGGCACGATGACCCGCATAGCCTGCGGCAGAACGATGCGGCGCATTGAGAGACGGCGGGACATGCCGAGGGCAAAGGCCGCTTCGTTCTGACCGTCATCGACCGAGAGGATCCCGGCGCGAGCGATTTCGGCCATATACGCAGCCTCGGACAACCCCAAGCCCACGATGCCGCCCACGAGACCACCAAAGAGATGGTTCGCATCAAGGTGGAAGAACGCCATGTCTCCATGCAGGCCAAACGCTGTCATGAGCTGCGGACCGAATGGAATGCCAATACCCAGACCGTTGGGCGGGGGAAAGACATAGCCGAGTCCGCCCATCAATGTGAGGAGCACCCAGCGCGGAACCGCCCGGAAGAACCAGACATACAGCCACCCCAGCAAGGCAAGCACCGGGTTTTCGCTGAGACGCATCACGCCAATGAGGACGCCGAGGACAACCCCCAGGGCCATGGCGCCGATAGACCCGACGACAGTGCCGACCAAGAGCCCATGGATAACGGGGCTCTGAATCATCGCCTGGAAGATGAACGACCAGTCGAAGGCACTGTTCGTCACCATGAGATGAATCAACTTGGCCGTCAGGACCAGGAGGACCGCGATCGCGACCCACCGCCACGGGTGTCTCACCGGAACGGCCTTGATCGGGCCGTAGTCCCCCTGATCCTGAACAGTCATCAATAGGTCCCTCAGCTAGCCGGCACGTTGGTCGGGTTTACGTCAAACGTCGAAACGGCGCCAGCCTGGACGCCCCACGGGGTCAGCGCGGCCAGGTAGCCACCATTCGCGTGGAGCACACGCAGGGCCGAGGCGATTGCCTTGGCCAGCCCGAGTTCCGACTTAGGAATCACGTAGCCGTACGGCGCAGAGGCGTAGACCGGACCGATCTGCTGAAGCTTGCCGCCCGACTGTTTGATCGCGTAGGACGTCACTGGCGAATCCGCCAACATGGCGTCGGCGCGGCCCACCACAACCTCAGCCGTTGCCTGCGACTGCTTGTCGTAGGAAAGTACGTTGATCGACGGCTTACCTGCCTTGGTGCAGGCCTTGCTGCGGTTCTGGACGTCGGTCTGCTCGACCGTGCCTGTCTGCACGGCGATCGTCAGCCCGCAGGCGTTGTTGATATCGATCTTCTTCGGATTGCCCGTCGGGGCGGCCCAGGACTCGCCAGCGCTGAAGTAGCTGACCATGTTGACCTGCTGCTCGCGGGTCTTCGTGATCGTGAACGACGAGACACCGATGTCGTACTTCTTGCTGGCAACGCCAGCGATGATCGTGCTGAAGGACGCGTTCTGGAACGTCACCTTGAGACCCAGAGTCGCGGCGACCTGCTTGAACAGGTCAATATCGAAACCTTGGATAGTGCTGCCGTCAGCCGCCAGGATCTCAGAGGGCGCATAACTGGCGTCGGTGCCTACGATCAACGTGCCTTTGGCCTTGACGGCAGCGGGAACCAACGCGGCGGAGGCCGCATCCACCCGAGCGGCCTGACGCGGCGCCGTAGACGGTCCAGTGTTCGTGCTGAGCGAGTTGGATCCACAAGCCGCAAGGGCAAGGGAGGCGGCCGCAAGTCCTGCGACTGCGATGGGAGTTCGGCGCATGTACTTCCTCATTTCCTTTGTTTCTTGTTCCCTGCGACTAGCGGACTGATCCTGTCACTCCAACTGGCCCGCGTCACGGTTCCTGACGCTGAAGGACCGGTGTGGCGGATACGGCTTTACCTGCTTCGACCGTGAGCGCCACCAAAGGAACGCCGGGGCGATAGGCCAGATGGACATACGACGGGGCATCAAGGGCGACGAAATCTGCTCGCGCGCCCGGGACCAAAAGGCCCACATCCTCACGGCGTAAGGCCTTTGCGCCACCAGCCGTTGCCGCCCACAATGCCTGGGCCGGAGTCATGAACATGTCACGCACCCCAACGGCGATGCAGAACGGCATCGAGCTTGTGTAGCAAGAGCCCGGGTTGCAGTCACTCGCGATCGCAACGCTCACGCCTGCCTCGAAGAAGCGGCGGGCATCGGGGTACGGCGAACGGGTGCTGAACTCGACGCCCGGAAGCAAAGTGGCGACGACATCCGCATCGGCGAGATTGCGCAGGTCGTCGTCGCTCGCGAACGTGCAGTGGTCGGCGCTCGCGGCGCCCACCTCGCAAGCCACTTCGATGCCGGGTCCGTGACCGAGCTGATTCGCGTGCAAGCGCGGGAGGAGACCTTTCGCCTTACCTGCTTGGAGAATCGTGCGCGCCTGGTCGGCGTCGAAGGCGCCCTTCTCGCAGAACACGTCGATCCAGCGTGCGTACTCGGCGACGCGGTCGAGCATCGGGCCGCTCACGAGGTCGACGTAGTCCTCCGGCGTGACGCCTTCCGGCACGACGTGCGCGCCGAGGTAGGTCGTTTCGGTCGTGAACCGACTCGCGATGGCAAGGCTGCGTGCCTCGTCATGAGCCGTGAGGCCGTAGCCGCTCTTGACCTCGACTGTGGTTGTTCCCTGGCGTCGCATCTCGCCGAGCAGTCGGACGAGGTTCGCCTCGAGCTGCTCATCGGTGGCGGCTCGCGTCGCGGTGACGGTGCTGCGGATGCCTCCGGCTGCGTACGAGTCGCCCGCCATGCGGGCAGCGAACTCGCTCGAGCGATC
>JBQCDC010000458.1:0-2727 GCA_051961575.1 Marmoricola sp. | reverse complement strand
GCTCAGGGTGCGGAGCTCACCCGCGAGCGCGCCCAGATCGCTGAGGGCATGCCCGCGGACCTGATGGAGCTGTACGCGAAGCTGCGTGCGCAGAAGGGCGGCGTCGGTGCTGCCGCGCTGCGCCAACGTCAGTGCGGCGGTTGCCGGTTGACTCTCGATGCGTCGATCCTCGCGTCGATTCGCGCGGCGGCGACGGATGAGGTTCTGCGTTGTGAGGAGTGCGGCCGGATCCTGGTCCGCACCGGGGAGTCCGGCCTCTAAACCTCGGCGACGATCACGTCGAGCGGGGTGCCGGCCTTTGTCGGAGTCCCGATCTCGACGTGCCAACCGAGTCCTGCCAGGTGCTCGGCCAGATCCGGAGGTGACTTCGGGGTCGCGGCATCCTGCACCAGCGACCGCACCAGTCGCCCCTTGGTGGCCTTGTTGAAGTGGCTGACGATCTTGCGCTGCCCGTTGACCTCGTGGAGCACCCGAACCGTCGCCGTCCGGGGACCTAACTCAGGCGTCGCTCGCCAGAAGGCCGCATAGGTCGATGAACGAAGATCGACGAGAAGGCCCTTGCCCACAGCCGATTCGACGCTCGGCCCGAGGTGGTGCCGCCAGTGACCCGACACGGAACCGATGCCCGGAAGATTCGTGCCACCCGAGAGCCGGTAGGACGGAAGAGCGTCCGTCAGCCGAACCAGGCCGAACAGTGACGACGTGATCGCGACCCACCGCGTCGCCCGGCGCCGTGCGTCGGCGGGAAGCGAAGCAAGATCCAAGGCGTCGTAGAGGACACCGCTGTAGAGCCGATCGGCGCGCAGCGTCGGCGCGGTGCGCAGGCCGGCGTTGAGAGCGACCTGGTCGAGCTGAGTCGATCCCAGGCCCAAGGTCGCCGCCGCCTGCTCTGCGATCAGCTCGTTCTGGATCGGTGTCGAGGTGTCGGGCGTGCCGCAGAGCGCGATCAGGGCCCCGAGCATCTCGGAACGTCCCTCGCTGAGCTCGGGGAAGGACAGGCGAGCGAGGTCCAGCGGCTTGCCGCGACGCCCGACCGCTTTGCCTTCGGAGGGCGGCAGCAGGATCAGCATGCGCGAAGCCTAGGGCCCCGCGAATGACGGTTTCGCCGCGGTGTGATCCAGGCTATTGCACAGTCATTCAATAGCGGCGCTAGGGTGATTGCATGAGCCGGTATCCGCGCATTGATCTGACAGGTGCCAGCGTCGCCATCACGGGCGGCGGACGCGGCATCGGCCGTGCGACGGCTGAGCTGTTCGCCTCGCGCGGAGCGCGCGTGGCGATTGGCGACCTCGATGCTGAGGCAGCCATGCGGGCCGCGACGGAGATCGATGGTCTAGGCGCGTCGCTGGACGTCACCGATCCCGAGTCGTTCGAGGACTTCGTCGCCGCCGCCGAGGCCGCACACGGCCCGATCGACGTGCTCGTCAACAACGCCGGCGTGATGCCCAATGGAGACTTCCTCGAGCTGGGCCTCGCTTCCGACCGGATGACCATGGAGATCAACCTGTTCGGCGTCATCCACGGTATGCGCGCGGTGTTGCCGGGGATGCTCGGGCGTGGATCGGGCCACGTCGTCAACGTGGCCTCGCTGGCAGGCAAGTTCCCGGTCAAGGGTCTGGCGACGTACAACGCGAGCAAGTTCGCCGTCGTCGGGCTGACCGCCGCCACCCGACTCGAGTACGCCGACAGCGGCGTCAGTATCTCCGCGATCCTCCCGTCGGCCGTGGACACGGCACTCTCCTCGGGTCTCGACATGCGTCCGATCCCCAAGGTGAAGCCGGAAGCGATCGCCGCGGCCGTGGTTGACTCGGTAGCGAGCAGGCGAGCCGAGGTGGCCGTCCCCGGATACGTCGGTCTCCTGGCGGACGTAGCTGCGGTCACGCCCACGCCGATCCTCGACCGATTCCGCCGGATCATCCGGGACGACCGTGCTCTTGCGGCCGACTCGCCCGAACGCGAGGCCTACCGAGAAGGTCTCCACCAGCAGGAAGGTCAACGAGCATGAGCACCGACTGCCATGACGCCGTCATCGTGGGCGCGGGATTCGGCGGCATGGGCGCCGCCATCCAGCTGAAGCGTCTCGGCTACGAGGATCTCGTCATCCTCGAGCGCGAGGACGACCTCGGCGGAACCTGGCACGTCAACCACTACCCGGGCCTCGCCGTCGACATCCCCTCGGCGACCTACTCGTACTCCTTCGAGCCGAACCCGTACTGGAGCCGGCTGTTCGCGCCCGGCCCCGAGCTGAAGAAGTACGCCACGCACGTCGCCGACAAGTACGACCTCAAGCGCTACATGCGCTTCAACACGGTCGTGAACGGCGCGGAGTGGGACGAGGCGTCGTCCACATGGACCGTCACCACCAGCGACGGCGAGAAGCTGCGCGGACGCTTCCTGCTCACCGCGACCGGCTTCCTCTCCCAGCCGAAGATGCCCGACATCCCCGGCATCGAGTCGTTCGCCGGCAAGGTCATCCACACGACCGCGTGGGAGGACGACTACAACCTCAGCGGCAAGCGGGTGGCGGTGATCGGCACGGGCGCCACGGCGGTCCAGCTGATCCCCACGATCGCGCCCGAGGTCGACGAGCTCACCGTCTACCAGCGCACGGCGATCTGGGTCGCGCCGAAGATCGACTACCGCGTGCCGCGCCTCGTGAAGACGCTGTTCGCGAAGGTCCCGCTCACCCAACGCCTGGTGCGGTTCGGCGGCTCGAGCATCCTCGAA
>JBQCDC010000457.1:0-4494 GCA_051961575.1 Marmoricola sp. | reverse complement strand
GCGATCATGCATCGCAACACGACCGCTCCGATCGCGCCCGACGACTTCTGGCACGGCGTCTTCGAGCACGTCAGTGCGATCGGGGAGAAGGACCTCGATTTCGCGATCAAGCTGGCGGCCGAGCTCGGCGTCGAGGTGCCGCTGGCGGAACTCGCACGACAGCGACTGCGTCCAGGATTGGGGCTCGAATGAGCGACAAATTCGCGGATCTGCCGGAGGAGCGCCGTCGCGGACTGCTGAAGATGGAGCAGGTCTACGGCTTCGACATGACCGACGGCGAGGGCGACTTCTTCCGTTACACCGCCGACCACCTCTTCGCGGACATCTGGAACCGACCCGGGCTCTCCGATCGCGATCGACGACTGCTGCTCATCGGCATGCTCGCCGGTCAGGGCGCGGATGACGTGCTCGGCATCCAGGTCCCAGCGGCGCTGGCCAACGGTGAGCTGGACGCCGCGGCACTGCGCGAGATCGTCATCTTCATCAGCCACTACGCCGGCTGGCCCAACGGCGCCCGCCTGAACTCGGTCGTCGAGAACGCCATCGCCAAGGCCGCCAAGTCCGGAGGTTGAGGAGGCGCAAAGCGCCGTCACGAAATCGGAGCGGCATGCTCGCGGCATGCTACGGTCATGCTATGAGCATCCTGCAGGTCAAGAACATCCCGGATGAGTTGCATGCCAAGCTCGCCGAACGCGCGAAGGCACAGCACACCACGATGTCGAAGTACGTCATCGACCTGATCTGGCGCGATCTCAGCCGTCCGACCATGGCTGACTTGTTCGCTGAGATCGAGGCCGATCTCGCAACCCAGCCACCCGTGACGCGTGCGGACATTCTTCGTGCGTTGGACGAGGCGCGGGCCGAAGACGATCCCGACGAGCGTTTCGATGGCCTACGTCGTTGACGCAAGCGCCCTCGTCGAATTGCTGCTCGCGAGCGACGAAGGTGCGGTCCGACAGCTGATCAACGCGGAGGACCTGCTCGCGCCGCACATCCTGATCAGTGAGGTGATGTCGTCGCTTCGGCGGCTGGAACGAGCGGGAGTCATAGCTCCCGAACTTGGAGATCGCACCATTGCGAGGACCGCGCGGGTGCCACTGCGCTATGTCGAGGACAGGCTTCTGATGAAGGAAGCCTGGCGGATGCGACGCTTCCTGCGGACGTCCGACGCTCTTTACGTGGCCGCTGCGCAGGCCTCCAAATCGCCACTTCTGACGAGTGACGAACGCCTCGCCAGAGCCGTCCGCCACCAGGTCCCCGACGTGCAAGTCGTCTCGGTCTGACCGCTAGGTAGACTTTTCCCGGCCAGACCGGGGCGCAGCTCCAGGCCTGATGAGGAAGGAACGCCGACGTGAAGAGCGTCGTCTCCGCAGTTAAGTCCGCCGTTCTCAAGTTCGTCGTCGCTCGCAGCGGCGGCATCGACTTCACCAAGCTCGACAAGATCCCCGACAGCATCGCCTGGCCGCTGCTCCGCGACGGCGTCGACCCCACCACTCGGCTCACCGAGGCTCGCGAAGACGACCCGGTGCAGAAGCTGGCCTCCTTCATGGGCCTCGACATCTGGCTGATCACGGGTTACAACGAGGCCCGCGAGGTGCTCGGCAACGTCAACCACAGCACCGACATCCGCCCCTACATGGGCAAGAGCGGTGACGTGGAGAAGGGCGACATCGGTGGCCTCGGCTTCACCGACCCGCCCGAGCACACCCGCCAGCGCAAGCTCCTGACCCCCGAGTTCACGATGCGTCGTCTCGCCCGTCTCAAGGACGGCATCGACGACATCATCAACCACCAGCTCGACGAGACCCAGGCTGAGGCCGATGCGAACGGCGGCGTCGTCGACCTCGCCCAGACCTTCGCCTTCCCGGTGCCGTTCCGGGTCATCTGCGACCTGCTCGGCCTTCCCGCCGAGCAGCGCGAGAAGTTCCGCAAGCTGGGTTCGGCGCGTTTCGACATGTCGCAGGGCGGCATGGGCTCGGTCAATGCGATCGGCGGCTCGCGCGAGTTCCTGCTCGCCGAGACCGCGCGTCAGCGCAACGATCCCGGCCCCGGCCTGATCGGTCAGATCATCCGCGACAGCGGCGACCAGATCAACGACTTCGACCTCGGTGGTCTGGCCGACGGCGCCTTCAACGGTGGCATGGAGACCTCGGCGTCGATGCTGGCGCTGGGCACCGTGATCCTGCTGCAGCAACCTGAGCTCTGGAAGTCGCTGGCCGAGGACCCCGACTCGGTCGACAACATCGTCGAGGAGCTGCTGCGCCACCTGGCGGTCGTGCAGATCGCCTTCCCTCGCTTCGCCAAGGAGGACGTCGAGGTCGGCGGCCACCACATCAAGGCAGGCTCGGTGATGCTCGTCCATCTGCCGACCGCCTCGCGCGACCCGCACTCCACGCCCGGCGCCGGCTTCTGCCCACAGGACGCGTCGTCGCAGCACCTGGCTTTCGGTCATGGGTTGCACCGCTGCGTCGGCGCCGAGCTCGCGCGCATGGAGCTGCGAGCCGCGTATCCCGCTCTCGCCAAGCGCTTCCCGAACATGAAGTTGGCGGTCTACCCGAGTGAGCTCGAGTACCACCAGAAGTCGATCGTCTACGGGATCGAGGCGCTTCCGGTCACGCTGGGGTAGTGACGCCTGTGCACAGGAAGTGCGTCCAACGTTGACCACCATCTATAGATGGTCGTAGGTTGCCATGACCGCCGCATGAGCGTCGAGATGGTTCAGCCTTGGGGGCACAAGATGAACAGATGGAGATTGGTCGCGCTTGGCTCGGCGCTTGCGCTCGCCGTTGGGCTAGCGCTCATCGCCGGCTGTGCATCGGCGCAGGTGTCGAAATCTCCTTCGACGCCTGCGCCTTCTTTCGTCGACTGCCCGCCGCCAGACGCTGTGCTGCCGGGCTTCACTCGCAAGATCGCTCGTGTAGCAGTCTGGCGCTCGTTGGTGACATGCGGACGCAACCCAACTACGGGTGTGATGATCGGGTCGGAAGGTTTGCTCGCCGCACCGTGGGCGGAGGTCATCGCCATCGACGGAATCCGCTTGCCAGCGAGGGTCAATCTGGCACCCGACCTCCCTCCTGGGTTGCAAAGGATGTCCACCTGCAACCTGGAAGCGAGTGGGAGGTACTTCGTGCTGGTCGACGGCCGATGGTATGTCGCGCGATCCGTGTCGTGCCCAACGCCCCTATAGGGCCCCATGGACTCTCTGATTCGCCTGCACAATCGGCCTTGGCCAACTAGCGTGTTGCGCGGGACACCAGTGACCTTGGCTGGTGAGGGTGAGGGACGTGTTTCAATCACAGCGCGCGGGTCGACTGCGTTGCGCGACCTGGCTGCCGTGCGTACTCATAGCTAGTGCCCTCGTGGTGGTACTTCCCGCCGTCGGATCTGCTGACGCATCGACCGCCTGCGCGACGCGCACTCGCTTCTGGCCGGTGGCAGCCCACGTCCCGGCGGTGAATCGAACCATCAGAGTCATCGGTGTTCCGCGCACGTCTGCGGGCGCGATCGGCGCACCCCCACTGACCACCGCGGGCAAGCAGATCTTCGGTTGGGACCCGTTCGTGCGGCCGGGCAGCGGAGTTGGCAGTGTCGTGCTTGACGCGCACACCTGGCCCGACGGGTCGGCGCTCGGCAACGCGTTGCTGAGCCGACTACACGTTGGCGCGATCGTCATCCTCAAGGGCGCGAGCGGTCAGGTGCGCTGCTACCGCATCGTGCAGCGAGCGCAATACCTGAGGTGGCTGGCCCCGCTCGATCGGATCACGCGCACCTGGGGACCCGAGCAGTTGGCGATCATTGTCTGTTCGGGTCGCCGGTTGGGTCCGCAGGACTGGCAGAGCCGGACCGTTTGGTACGGAGTGCCCGACGCAAGTGCAAGGCCGTAGGCCGAGCCACCATGGTGGTCCCGGCCTACGGCCAGTAGTCAGCTAGACCGAACAGGCCGCATACGTGGCCGATTCACTGACATGCGTTCCGTTCTTCAGGTACACCGTCACCGCGACCTTCGCGGATGACGCCGCCGCAAGTTTGGTCAGTGTGACCACGAGTCCCGGCTTGATGGAGCGCGCGTAGACCGTCTTCGCCGCGTGTCCGTTGACCGAGTAGACCACCTTGCTGATGGCCTTCGCGTTGGTGGTGTTCTTCGTGATGGTGGTCCGCAGGCTCGCGCTGGAGCAGGTGCGCGAGTGCGCCATCGTCACGTAGGTCGACGCCTTGCCGCTCGGACCCGAGGAGGCGGAACCGGGCACGACGAAGGTGATGCTGGCCGTACCGGACCCGCTGATGTGCTGCGTCGTCCCGGCTGCGGCGATCAGGTTCTTTTCGTAGAGATCGCCCTCCGCATAACCGGAGTAGTGCCCAGCGGGAAGGTAGATCGTGCTGGAGGTGTTGCCGTTGAGGTCCTGGAGGTAGAGGTCCTGAGAGTGCGTGTTGTTGTCGGCGTTCTCGATGTACGTCTCCATGTAATTGATACCCGTGGCCTTGAAGTGCATCGTG
>JBQCDC010000456.1:0-7742 GCA_051961575.1 Marmoricola sp. | reverse complement strand
GCGAGCGCCATGCCGATGTTCGACGACTTGGCGATGACGCCCGCGAGCGTGAGGTGCTCGGTGCCGTGCACCTCGAAGTCGTGGATGGCGTGCCCGAGCACGGTGAGTACGGGCGGGACGACGATCTGGGTCGCGGGCGTGACCAGCCCTTCCTGGAGCAGCGCCGAGCTGGTGAGCACCTTCTCGACCGAGCCGGGCTCGTAGGGGGCGGAGACCGCGCGACTCCCCCAGTTGTCCGGAGATGATGCCTGGGGCTTGTTCGCATTGAAGGACGGATAGTCGGCCAGCGCCAGGATCTGTCCGCTGTGCACGTCGATCGCGATCGCAACGCCCGATGCTGCGCCGTTCTTGACGACGGCCTCGCGCAGGAGGCGCTGCGCGGTCCACTGCGCGTCCCGATCGATCGTGAGCTTCAGCGTCTGGCCATTGACCGGCGAGATCTGGGTGTTCTCCCCCAGCGGGATCCGAGCACCATCACCCGCCTCGTAGGTCTCCGAGCCGTCCTTACCGCTGAGCTGCGTGTTGAAGGACTGCTCGAGCCCTCCGGCGGGCTTGCCCTGTCCGTTCATGAAGCCGAGCAGGTTGGCTGCGACGTCGTCGCCCGGGTAGTAGCGGATGGGGTCGGCGTTGAGGAAGAGACCAGGCCAGTTGGCCGCGTTGGCCGCCTTGACGACCGCCGAGGCCTTGTCGGCCGGCACTCGGCGCGCGATGTAGGCGAATCGCAGCGGCGTGCCCGCGGACGTCTTGTCGGTGGTCAGTGCCTGCAGGGTGTTGAAGTAGTCGAGGCCCAGACGGCTGGTGAGCAGCTTGGCGAGGTTGGCCGCGTTGGTGACCGTCATCGTGGGGTCCGCGACGATCATGTCGCCGGCCGCGGACTGTGCGAGCGGGTTGCCCGAGCGATCGACGATGTCTCCACGGGATGCCGGCAGCACGAGATGAACCAGGCCCTCGACCTGGGCGCGTGCGGCGTAGGCCTGCGGGTCGATGCCCTGGAGCTGGAAGAGCCGTGCGCCCAACAGCGACAACAGCATCAACATGAGGACGAGTGCGATCCGAAGGCGCTTCGCACTCATCTTGCGGGCGTCTCTACCCCGGCGACCGTTGCGACGACGAGGACTCACTGACACTCCGCTGGTTGGCGCTATCGAGCAAACAACAGGAGACCTGTTCCTTCTCTCCTGTTACCTAGCCATTCTTACCTGTCGATGTGGTCTTCCTCGGGGACGCAGCGCCGGACCCGGCCTTAGTTTTCGCTGTGTTCGTGGAGGTCTTGGTCGGCTGCACGATGACCACGTGCGGCGGCGGACGCAGCGACGTCGGGGTGGGCGCCACACCACTGCCGCCGATGTTCATGCTGTTCTGCGCCGTTGCCGCGGTGGGCACACCCTTGATGCGGCCCGTGGCCAGGTCCAGGAACGCCGGTGTGGTCGGCGCCACCATGCCCAGCCGCTTGGCTGCCGCGGCCAGTCGCTGCGGGTCACTCATGCGCAGCAGCTGCATCGACTCGTCCTGCTGCGTCGCGGAGAGTGCGGCCGCTTGGGCCTGCAAGTGCTCGATCTCGAATGCGCCCTGCTGCATCTGTGTGTTGAACAGCAGCAGGCCGGCCACCCCTCCTGCCAGGATCAACGCGATCAGCGCGACGAACGGGATCCGGGCGCGCTGCACCGCGCGGGGAGGCACCAGATGGAGTCGCTCGCGCAGCGGCGACTCGCCGAGTCGCGGCGCCCGCAGTCGTAGTTGTCCGCCATACGCGCTTTGTTGGCTCATGCTGCGACCCTTCCCGGGGGCGTGGAGGTGGATGGTCGGTGGACGCGCTCGATGGCGCGGAGGCGAACGGAGGCGGCTCGCGAGTTCTCGGCGATCTCCTGCGCGGTCGCCTTCTCCGCACCGCGAGTGACGGTGCGGAACTCGGGGTCGAAGCCCTCGGGCACGACCGGAAGGTCGTCGGGGACGCGGCTCGCTGACCGTTGGACGAACTCGCGCTTCACGATCCGGTCCTCGAGGGATTGGTAGCTCATCACCACCACGCGGCCGCCGACATCGAGGTGGTCCAGCGACGCCGGGATCGCGCGCTTCAGCACGCCCAACTCGTCGTTGTCCTCGATGCGCAGCGCCTGGAACGTGCGCTTGGCCGGATGTCCACCGGTACGCCGCGCCGGCGCGGGAATGGTCGCGTAGAGCAGCTCTACCAACCTCGCCGACGTCGCGAACGGCTCGACCTCGCGCTCCTTGACGATCGCCCGAGCGATCTGGCGAGCGAACTTCTCCTCGCCGTAGTCGCGCAGGATCCGCGCGAGCTCGTTGACCTCGTACGTGTTGAGGACCTCCGCCGCCGTCATGCCGGTCGAGTCGTTCATCCGCATGTCGAGCGGGGCGTCATCGGCGTAGGCGAACCCGCGTTCGCGCTGGTCGAGTTGCATCGAGGAGACGCCCAGGTCGAAGAGGACGCCGTTCGCGAGGTCGCGTCCCGCGGTGCCGAGGACCTCCACGATCTCGTCGTAGACCGCGTGGTGTCCCTGGAAGCGCTCGCCGAACCGGGCCAGGCGCTGGGTGGCGAGCGCCAGCGCATGCGGGTCACGGTCGATGCCGATCACGGTCGCCTGGGCGAACCGCTCGAGCATGGCTTCGCTGTGTCCACCCAGTCCCAGGGTCGCGTCAACGACGACGGCGCCCGGCTCGGCGAGCGCAGGCGCCAGGAGGTCCAGGCATCGGTCGAGCAGAACGGGTACGTGACGTGGCGCGGTCGCCTCCGACTCGCTCACGGGCGTCCCATCTGGAGAACGGTGGCGAGCACTAGGGCCAGAAGGCCCGCGAGGGCCACGGACAACGCGGCGGAGAAGAGCATGACCAGGAGCTGGTCGCGAACACCGTGGCGGACTCGTCGCACGCGCGGGTCGCTCGTGAGCACGCGCTCTGCGCGTACCGAGGCGAGGCGTTGAGGCGACGACATCAGGGCTGTCCCATCCAAGATGCGAGGTTCGACGAGTGGTGTGGTTGAGGGGTGTTCGTCGAGCCAGGTTCGCGTCCGCTGACCGAAGGAAGCAGCCATCTGGCACCGGGGAAGGTGTGTCAGAGTGCGATCGGAGCGGACACGAGCCTGGCTCGACGAAACAGGTATTGAGTTGTCAATCGGCGCTGCGCGTCAGTCGAGGAAGAGCTCTTCGGAGAGATTCGCGAATGCCTCTTCCTGCGCCTGGGTGTACTCGGCCCAGGTCTCTGGCTTCCAGACCTCGAGCTTGTTGCGAACACCGATCACCACGCAGTCGCGTTCGAGACCTGCGTAGTCACGTAGTTCCGGCGTGAGGGTGATGCGCCCCTGCTTGTCCGGGACCTGCTCGGACAGCAAGGCGAAGAGCATCCGGTTGTAGGCCCGGCGACGTGGGTCCGTGCTGTCGCGCAGGCGGTCCGAGAACTCCTCGAAATCGGCCAACGTGCGCATCTCAAGAGAGCGGTCCTGACCACGAGTGATCACGAGTCCCTCCTTCATCTGCTCACGGAACTTGGCCGGGAGGAAGAGGCGCCCCTTGTCGTCCAACTTGGGGGTGTGGGTACCGGCGAACATCTCGGCACCTCCTCACCGCTTCCTCCACTGCGCTCCACATTACTCCACAATCCCCCACCGTCAACCACTTCACCGCGGGTTTCCTCCACGCAGCAGGGGATTTCGCAGAGCAAGCGCTCCCCCAACGCAAAAACCGCCGCCACCCGAAGGTGACGGCGGTTGAAGGAGCGAGAGTTAGAGGTTCTGGTCCCGGCGGTGGAGCCAGCGCGCCTCCAGGCGATTCAGCCAGGCGGCGTAGCTGCGGTTCAGCCGAGAACGATCGTGCGGACCGCTCTTGTCGCGAGAGGACGCGCGCGCGGTCGATCGAGGTCGCGGTGCCCGGCCACCCTGAATCACACGGAGACCTTGAGCATCCTCGTCGGACGGCGGTGGTTCCGGCGCACCCAGCGCTGAGACGAAGCGGTGCGAGCGCCATTGGGCCAGGCCGGCTGAGGCCGCCGCGACCATGACCACGAAGCCCACGATGCCCAGCCAGGTCATCCGCTGCCACATGCCCACGCCCATGGCAGCACCGCCTCCGAGGAAGGCGGTGACCGCGAGGGTCATCCGGAGGCGGGCTGCGCGAACGAGGTTGCGACCCTCAAGGGCCGACACGAATCGCGGATCCTCGGCAGCGAGGGCGCGCTCCATCTGCTCGAGAAGTCTGAGCTCCTCTTCAGAGAGCGGCACGACGTCCTCCTTGGCTACTACCGGGTTACTTCCATAGTAGATACCCAGCCGTGACGTCGGTAGGGGCCTACTCCAGAACTAACGACGAGCAAGCACGTGAAGTTGCGCCGCCCAGGCCGCAAATTCTGGACGCGACGCAACGGCGCGCTCGAGCTCCACGAGCTGCGCATAGGCAGTCGGGTCCGAGTCGATCACCGCACTGGGGACTGAGTCGGCGAAGACGCGGACGCCGTGAACGAGCTCGACGGTGAGCCCGGCCTTCTCGACGAGCTCCAAGGTCTGTCCGTGCTCGAACCGTCGTGGCAGCTCGCCGCCGCCGTTGAGCAGGTCGAGCGCCTGATCAAGATGACCTGCCACGACCTTGCCCAGGATCGCCGCTTGGAGCTGCCCGACGAGCAGGCTCAGGTGCCCGCCCGGGCGCAGCACGTCCCGCACCTGGTGGAGCGCGGAAGCGGCATCGGCGGCGACGCCGAGAACGTCGTGACACAACACCAGGTCGAAGGGCCCGGGCGCGACGTCGGCGAGTGAATCAAGGTCCCCGACCGCGGTCGTCAAGAGCTGACCCAGCCCCTGCTCGGCGGCACGACGTTCGGCCGCCGCGATCGCATCGGGGCTGGGATCGACCAGTGTGACGGCGTGACCCGTCTCGGCGACGCGGACCGCGAAAGCGCCTGAACCGCCGCCGATGTCCAGCACAGCAAGGGATTCGCGCTCAAGTAGGGGCAGCAACGACTCCCAGACCAGCGCGCTGCGCGCGTGCGCACGTCGCTCCGTGGGGCGATCCATGTCGTTCACACTAGCGGCCACCGAGGCCGCAGCCGCGAACGGTCAGGCGACGCGGATCGGCGGGTGCGCCTCGAGTCCCAGGGACGTCTCGACGACGGTCAGGAATCGCTCCGCGTCACGCACGAGGTCGTCCGCCTCACGCTCGCTGACCGCATAGCGCGACCCGGCCTCGGCCGCCGCCCGCTTGCTCGCGCCCGCGGCGAAGAACGCCGCCCACTCGCTGAACTCAGGGGCCACCTCAGCCAGCAGCACCCAGGCGTTCAGCTGGCGGCGACGCTTGGGCGCCGGCTTGGCACGCGCAGCCAGTACCGCCGCCGTCGACCTCAGGGCGCAGACATGCGCGAGCGCGTATCGCTGAGTGTGGTCATCCGTCAGGATCGCCTCCCACAGCGAGGTGGTGGCCCGCTCGAGGTAGGTGAACGTAGCTGCTGGCAACGGCTCCGACATGACGGCACTCCTGGTCTCGATACACCGACTACATCGATTCAAGCGGGTGCCACCGACAGTATCAGAAGGTCGAACGTTTGTTCGATGATACTGCGGCGTGCCGGCGGGACGTCATACGGTCGGCACCCTCGGGCACCCCACGCGTATGACGTCCCGAGGCGAGCAGGTGCGAGTTAGGCGGCAGTCGGACGAGTCCCCAACCGCCCTCGGCGAGAGGGACACCAGGACAGATTTGGGCCGTGGATTTCGGTCGAGACGTCCCAGTCGATCGGTTTGCGGGCAAGGCCAATCCTGCTGAGGCGCCCTCAATCTCAGCGCAGGTCGGTCGACCGGTCCAGCGCCTGCTGGACCAACCGGTCGACGAGCGCGGGGTAGCTCACCCCGACGTGCTGCCAGAGCAACGGAAACATCGACGTCGAGGTGAAGCCCGGCATGGTCTCGACTTCGTTGACCAGCACCGACCCGTCGGGGAGGACGAAGAAGTCGACGCGGGCGAGGCCCTCGACGTCCAACGCGATGAAGGCCCGAGCTGCGTAGTCGCGGACCCGCTGCGCGACCTCGTCCTCCAGCTCCGCCGGGATCCGGGAGCTGGTCTCGAGGTACTTGGCCTCGAAGTCGTAGAAGGTGTGGCCGCTGCCGACCGTGATCTCGGCGATCGCGCTGGTCTCGGGTGCGCCACCGTCGGCACCCTGCAGCACGCCGATCTCGACCTCGCGCGCGCCCATCACGGCGCCCTCGACGATCACCTTCGGATCGAACTTCTGGGCTTCGCGTATCGCCTGGTCCAGCTCATCGGCGTTCGTGACGCGACTGATGCCGAAGCTCGAGCCCGCACGCGCGGGCTTGACGAAGACTGGGAAGCCCAGGGCCTCGATCTCCGAACGCAAGTGGTCCTGGTCGCGATCCCAGGCGCCCGGACGGACGAGAACCCAGGGCACGACCGGGAGGTCGTTGGCCACGAAGAGCTGCTTCATGAAGTGCTTGTCGGTGCCCACGGCCGACGACAGCACGCCCGCACCTACATAGCGGACGCCCGCCAGCTCCAACAGACCCTGCAGGGTGCCGTCCTGGCCCCACGGGCCGTGCATCACCGGGAAGACCACGTCCACCTGGCCCAGTTCGGCCGGAACGTCATTGGGTGCGCTGACCACCAGCTCGGCGCGTCCACTCAGCGTGACCTCGCGGTCGCCGGTCACGGTCGGCAGCTCTCCGGCAGGGCCGAGGGCAAGATGTCCGGGCTCGGTGGACTCGAGGACCCAGCGCCCGTCCTGCGTGATCCCGATCGGAATGACGTCGTAGCGCTCCGGGTCCAGAGCCGCGATCACGCTGCCGGCCGACACACAGGAGATCGAGTGTTCGCTCGAGCGGCCGCCGAAGACGACGGCCACACGCGGCTTACGACGATCCGCGCCTTCATTCTGGGGACTCACCTCGGAACTCACCCGCCAAACCCTAAAGGAATAACGCCCTAGGGTTGCTTCCATGCGTCCGCACACCCGTGTCGTCCATACCGCCCGGCCGCCTCGCGTCCCCGATCAGCCCCTGAACCCTCCGATCACCATGGCCTCGACCTACGTGGCAGGTGGAGACGTCGAATACGGGCGCTACGGCAATCCGACCTGGACGGCACTCGAGACGGCTATCGGGGATCTCGAAGGCGGTCGATGCCTGGCCTTCGCCAGCGGACTTGCCGCGGTGGCGACCGTCTTCGACCTGATCGGGTCGGGGCAGACCGTGGTCGCACCACGGCACGCCTACAACGGCACGATCATGCAGCTCGCGGACCTCGAAGCACGCGGGCGCATCAAGGCGCACCTGGTCGACATCACCGATACCGCCGCCGTGGTCGCCGCGTGCGAGGACGCCGCCCTGGTGCTGCTGGAATCCCCCACCAATCCGGCGCTCGAGGTCGCCGACCTGCCGACGATCCTGGCTGCGGCCAAGCAGGCCGGCGCGCACACAGTCGTCGACAACACCTTCGCGACACCCCTGCTCCAGCAGCCGTTGACCTTGGGTGCCGACATCGTGCTGCACTCGGCCACCAAGTACCTCGCCGGACACTCGGATGTGCAGATGGGCGCACTGGTGGTCAACGACGACGAGCTCTACGGCGTGCTCAAGGGTCGCCGTGACCTGATCGGCGCGATCCCCGGGCCATTCGAGGCCTGGCTGACGTTGCGTGGGTTGCGCACGCTGGCGCTGCGCGTGGCACAGGCTCAGGGCAACGCCTCGGAGCTCGCCGACCGACTGCGCGCGCACCCCACGGTGAACGCGGTTC
>JBQCDC010000455.1:0-2362 GCA_051961575.1 Marmoricola sp. | reverse complement strand
CCACCGCGAGGCACCCAAACCCGTGAAGGCTCCGAGTGCTTCCGTCAACGCCGTCCGCGCATCGCGGATCCGACGCAGCCGGCGCAGAGCAACGCCGTGGTGGTAGTGCGTGAGCGCTCGCTCAAGCGGCCATCCGATGATCTCGTGCGCAGCGAGCGCCT
The DNA here is from genome assembly GCA_051961575.1 of Marmoricola sp. GTDB lineage: Bacteria > Actinomycetota > Actinomycetes > Propionibacteriales > Nocardioidaceae > Marmoricola. The sequence continues at coordinate 2,201 of JBQCDC010000455.1, read as the reverse complement.
CCTCGAAGCCGTCGCTGTCGAGCCGGGCGCGGGCACGCAGCCCGATTGCCCGTGCGAGTGTGTGGTCCACCGCCGATCCCAGCTGAAGGAGGCGATCCGCCTCCTCAGTTGCGTCGTCCAGCCGGCCGGCATCGATGAGCACATCCGAGCGGTACCACCGCAGGAACGGCACCGTCGGCTCGACAATGCCGAGCTCGCGCAGCTCCTGCTCAGCCGTGTCGAAGAGCTCTGAGGCCCGCGTCGCATCGCCGTCGGTCCAAGCGGCGTAGCCGCGGATCAGCGCAGCTTGAGGTGCCGCGAACATGAAGGCGCCGTAGGGATCCAACCGCCTCGCAGCATCCAGCGCGGTGGTCGCGTCGTCGAGGAGGGCTGCCTGCGTCCCGACCGACGTAAGGGCGTAAACCAGGGCGGGTGGGCTCGCCAGTCGCTCCGCAGCCATCAGGCTGGCGGTGGCCATCTCCTCGGCACCTTGCCAGTCACCGGCCGCTGCGGATGCGAGGGAGATCCGGCTGGCCAGCCACGCGATGCCGAGGTCGTCGCCGTGTGTGACTGCCTGCTGAAGCGCGCTCTCGTGGAGCTGGACCGCTGATCGTGGGTCGGTCGTGGTGAGGATCGCAGCGGCCAGCCGGATCGAGGGATCGTCGTGCGCTGGCGTCTCGGGGTGCAGTTCACGCTCTTGCCGCACCTGAGTGAGGGGATCCGCAGGCAGTGGCCGTCCGAGCACGTGGCAGCAGATCGTGCGGATCGCGAGTGCTGAGGCCGAAGCAGCCGTGCCTGAGGTAGAGATGCGCTCCAGGTCGCGCCCATAGTCCTCGAGTGCGTCACGCATCCGGCCCTGCCAGCCGAGCATGTTGGCCAAACGGCGGGTCAGCTCGTCGCGGAGCTCGGGCTTCGTAGTCGTCCGCCGAGCCGTTCGCAGACCTTCGACGGCCGCGTCCAGGTCCCCGAGCAGGAAGTGGAACATCGCTTGCCGCCACTCGAGGTCGGCGATGTCCTCGCGCTCCTCCGCGAGCGGCAACGCATAAGCGACATGCTCGAGGGCGCTGGGGATCGAGCCCGCGGCGACATGGTGGTAGGCCGTCGCGACGTGCCGGCGGCGGCGGTCTGCGGTGTTCTCCGGCGGGGTTAGGCGCAGCGCCGCCTCTCCCAGTTGGGCAGCGACGTCCGGAGCGGCTCGTCGCCGGGCGACCTCGGCGCCTTCCTCGATCGCGGCTGCCGTGTCGGCGTCGGGCCGACTTATTGCTCGAGCGAGGTGGACCGCGCGCTCCTCGGGGTCGGTCGTGCAATCGACGAGGCGCAGGTGTGCCGACCGCAGGGCCGAGACCGGGGCCGCGGTCGTCACGGCTAGACCGATGAGTGGGTGAACGAACGCGAGATCGCCGTCGCGCTCGGTGATCACCCCGGCATCGAGGCCGCTGTCGAGGGCTGCGTCGACCTCGTGGTCGCGTAGTCCAGTGGCGGCTCCGACCAGGGCGCGTGTTGGCTTCGCGACGAGGCCGATCGTCGCCAGCACCGCGACCGCGCTTGCCGGGAGGCCGCCGACGCGCCTGCCGATCAGCGCATCGAGCGTCCCGGGCACGTCGAGGGGCGCCCCCGGATCGGACTCGCGCAGGGAGCGAGCGAGCTCGAGGGCGAACAGCGGGTTGCCGGCGCCCACTTCGTCGATCCGCCGCAGTTCGCCGCGGGTGAGCGCGCGCGGCGCATCCCGCGCGAGAAGCAGCGAGATCTGCTCCGGACTCAAGGGCTTCAGTACGACGGTGCGGTCTCCGCGACGGTCCGGCATCGACCTCAGGGCGCCGGCGAGATCGACCGCTGCCCGCGGTGGCTCGTCGCGGGTAGCCACGACGACGGCGACGCGTGCTGCACCCAATCGCGGCATGACGAAGGCGAGGACTCGGGCCGTCTCGGCGTCGAGCCAGTGCGCGTCGTCGACCAGGACGAGGACGGGTCGCTGCTGCGCGAGGGCGGTCAGGGCGGTCAGGCTGGCACGCGCAACGGCGTGCGGGTCGACCTCGGAGTGAGGTGCGCGTCGGCGTAGGACTGCGATCTCAAGCGCCTCACAGAGGGGATCGGGCAGGTCCCCGGTGACCTGGTCCAGACAGCCGTCGAGCAGATCCGCGAGCACGGCGTACGAAAGCGTGGCCTGGGACTCAACGCCGGAGCCGCGCAGGACCAGGAAGTCCAGCTCCGCGCCGACCCTC
>JBQCDC010000454.1:0-3689 GCA_051961575.1 Marmoricola sp. | reverse complement strand
GTCTCGCTCGGGACGAAGTCGCAGACCACCACGAGGTCGAGCGCGGCGATGCGTTGTTGTACGGCTCGGGCATCCGGCGCGCTGACGACCGGGTTCGCGCCGTGCACGAACAGCCCGCGCACCTCGCCGCCGAGCTTGGCGAGCAGTTCCACGGCCGGGACGCCCTTGCCCGGGATGAGCTCGGGATCGACACCCCACACGCGGGCCACGTGCTCGCGGGCTGCGGGATCCTCGATCGACCGGTACCCGGGCAGCTGGTCGGCCTTCTGGCCATGCTCGCGCCCACCCTGACCGTTGCCTTGCCCCGTCAGGCAGCCATAGCCGGAGTGCGCGCGCCCCGGCAGACCGAGCGCCAGCGCCAGGTTGATCGCAGCCGTGACGGTGTTGGTGCCGTCGGTGTGTTGCTCGACGCCACGGCCCGTGAGCACGATCGCGCCCTTGCCCCGACGCGACGGCGAGGCCTTCGCCAGGATCTCGGCGGCCTCGTAGAGTCGCCCCTCCGGCACCCCGGTCCGCGAGCAAACGCGGGATGGCCACCACAGCGACACCGACCGACGAACGTCCTCCCACCCGACCGTTCGCGAGGCCAGGTACTCCTCGTCCGCCCAGCCCTGCGCGATCACGATGTGCAGCAACCCGAGCAGCAGCACCAGGTCGGAGCCCGGCAGCGGCTGCAGGTGAACACCTGCACCGCCATCGGTCAGCGCGGCGGTGGCCGAGTGTCGCGGATCGACCACGATCAGACCGCCCGCATCGCGAACCGGCCCGAGGTGTTGCACCAACGGCGGCATCGTGTCGGAGACGTTGCTGCCGAGAAGAAGGACCGCCGACGCCTCCCCGACATCGGTCAGCGGGAACGGAAGCCCACGGTCCAGGCCTAACGCCCGATTGCTCGCCGCGGCCGCCGATGACATGCAGAAGCGACCGTTGTAGTCGATGTAGCGAGTGCCGAGCGCGAGCCGCGCGAACTTGCCGAGCTGGTAGGCCTTCTCGTTGGTGAGCGCACCGCTGCCGAACACAGCCACCGCGTCCTTGCCCGAATCGGCCTGGATCGCACGCACTCGATCGGCGATGAATCCGAGAGCCTCATCCCAGCTCGCGGGCTGCAGCGCTCCCCCAGAGTCCCGGATCAGCGGCGTCGTGATCCGGTCCGCAGCCGTCAACACCCGAGCGCTCGTCCAGCCCTTCTGGCACAGGCCTCCCCGGTTGGTCGGGAAGTCGCGCGGCGTCACGGTGATGTCACCGCCGTCGCTCGACTTCCCGACGTCGAGGTGCATGCCGCACTGCAGCGCGCAGTAGGGACAGTGGGTGTCGGTTCGGGCCACGTCACACTCCGTGTGCGGCGAGCTTCGATCGCTTGTTGAGGAAGTAGGCCCAGGTCACGATCGCGCAGACCACGTAGAACCCGGTGAAGATCCAGAAGGCGGCCTTCGTCGCGCTGAACGGATCCGTGACCCACGGCGCGTTGAAGGTGATCGGGATCAGGAACCCGCCGAGCGCGCCGACCGCACCGACGACGCCGAGCACCGCCGAGGCCTCGGTGACCGGACGCTCCTTGGCCTTCCAGATGGCCGGGATCATCTTGTAGGCCGAGCCGTTCGCGACGCCCGTGGCGGCGAACACGAAGAGGAACGCGACCAGGAACCACGGGAACACGTGCGAGTTCTCGTTGACCAGGTGCACCACCTTGGCCGGGTACTCGAACGCCTTGGGGTCGAGCTTGGCCTTGGCGATCAAGGCGGGCGCGGGCGGCTTGAGGGCGTGGAGCTGCATGAGCGTGGCGATCACGCCGAGCGTGCCCGCAATCATCGCGATGAACGCCGCCAGCGTCACCTTCGCGCCACCGAGCTTGTCGGCCAGGTAACCGCCGACCGGGCGGGTGAGCGACCCGATGGCCGCCCCCAGGAAGGCGTAGAAGGCGAAGTTGATGCCGATGGAGTGAGCCTGCGGAACGATCTGGCGGAAGAAGTTCAGCTTGATGAGCAGCGGCATCGCGGACGAATAGCCGATGAACGACCCGAAGGTGCCGATGTAGAGGAACGCCATCACCCAGGTGTCCTTGTACTTCACCACCGACATCTGCTGCCGCGGCTTGATGAAGGCGGCGTGCAGGTTGTCCATGAACTTGAAGGCGAAGAGGGCGCTGACCAGCGCGAGAGTCATGTAGATGTAGCCCGCGACCTCGAGGTGCAGGGTCTTGCTCACCGCGAACAGTCCGAATGCTCCCCCTGCGCCGACGACGATCGGGAGCGCGAACTGGATCACCGCGACGCCGGCGTTACCGCCAGCCGCGTTGAGTCCGAGTGCCGTGCCCTTCTGCGCCGCCGGGTAGAAGGTGTTGATGTTGGTCATCGACGAAGCGAAGTTGCCGCCACCGAAGCCGGCCGTCGCGGCGATCACCAGGAACACCCAGTACGGGGTGTCCGGTCGCTGCACGAAGAACGCGAACAGACCTGTCGGGATCAGCAGCATCAGCGCCGACATGATCGTCCAGTTGCGTCCACCGAACTTCGGCACTGCGAAGGTGTAGGGCAGGCGGAGCAGCGAACCGATCAGGTTCGGCACCGCCACCAGCCAGAACAGCTGCGAGACGCTGAAGGTGAACCCGGCCTTGGTCATGAGAGCCGCGCTGACGCTCCAGATCACCCAGACCGAGAACCCGACGTGCTCGGCGAAGATCGAGAAGATCAGATTGCGGCGCGCGATCTGACGCCCGCCGTCATTCCAGAAGGTCTGATCTTCTGGGTCCCACTCGGCAATCCATCGGCCCCGGGACGAGGCACGGGCGGCTTTCGGCTCTGGCGCAGTCAAGGTTGTCATGCCGTGAACGCTGACCGCGGCGTATAACGCCGAGTGAGGGCGCCCATTGCGCCTGTGTAAACCGTTGCTGACATGGACACAGGCACCACCGTGAAATCGGTTGTCCACGTCACAGGCCTGAGTGCAGCTCAGGGCCTCGTATAACACATCCAGCCCCAAAAGTCGCCTATCTTCACATGCGACACGCTGATAACCTCGTGCCACATCTGCACCTGAGTCTCGATTCACCTGACGGGGAAGTCGACAATCGAAGTAAGGACCTCCAGATGCGAACCCGAGCGCTTGTCGCCGGAATCACGGTCGCCGGATGCGTCGGTCTGACGACCGTCTCGCCGGCTCTTCTCCCCTCCGCCAACGCCGCCACGCCATGGCCGGGTCACCCGAATCGGGAGCTCGTCTCCTACACGGTCCGCGCCGGCGACACCTTGACCGGCCTCGCCGTCCGCTACCACGCCTGGACCCGCGAGCTGGCGGCGGTGAACCACCTCACCACGCACTCCCAGCTCCGCATCGGCGAGCACCTGCGCATCCCGGTCGTGCTCGATGGGCGACACAAGCCCGCACTGAGCGCCAAGCAGAAGCGGGCCGCGGAGACGCGTGCGCGAGTCGCGCGAGCCGTCGCAGCAGTCAAGGCCCGCTACACCTACAAGCACGCGACCAAGTGGCGCGGTCACCCTGACCGCATCCTCGTCCCCTATGTGGTGCACCGCGGCGATACCCCATATCGCCTCGCCGTCCGCTACCACGCGTGGACCCGCGAGCTCATCGACCTCAACCACCGCGCGAACCTGCGCATCGGCCAGCGGATCCGCATCCCGATCGTGGTCTCGGTGATGCGCCGAGCCGAGGCGGCCGCCATCAAGAAGGCC
>JBQCDC010000453.1:0-57659 GCA_051961575.1 Marmoricola sp. | reverse complement strand
ACGCTGCCGCTGACGCTGCCGCTGCCGCTGCCGCTGCCGCTGCCGCTGCCGCTGACGCTGCCGCTGCCGCTGCCGCTGCCGCTGCCGCTGCCGCTGCCGCTGACGCTGCCGCTGACGCTGCCGCTGCCGCTGCCGCTGCCGCTGCCGCTGACGCTGCCGCTGCCGCTGACGACCCGTGGAGCACCGGATACAACGCCGCTTACAAGGCAGCCAAGAAGTACTACGCCGAGCACCCCGAAATCCTCTCCACCGTCAACGACCTCGCCGCCCAGCAGAAGGGTGCAGCCCTCGAACTACTCGACCTCCTGATCGACCCAGAAGACCGATGAACGAATAGAGATTTCCGTGGGGGCGTCAAACGGCTGACCGAAGCGAGACATGTCACCCGAAGGCGGACTGGGCGGTTTATTACGGCGCCTGCAGCGGACGACCTGCGCCCCCGCGGACCAATTCACCAGACCAGAAGGAAATGACTATGACCCAGATCAAGAGCTGCGCAGCCGAAGGCAGCCGCACGGTAGACGTGATCATGCGCATGGACGGCCTCACGAACCTCAGCATCAATCACGCCGGGTTCAACTGCGGCATCCAGATCCCCACCGCCGAACTCCTCGCCGCACTCGGCGCCGTACCGAAAGCGGATGCTGACGCCGAGCTTCTGAAAGCCCTGTTGCGGGGCGACGGATACAAGGCCCGCGCCGAGGCCGCCGAGGCGAAGCTGGAACGGGTGCGGGCACTGCTCGAAAACGCCGACGCCGACGACCTCAAGGTCCGCTTCTACAACAAGCTCCAGAGGGCACTAGCCGAACCCAAACCCGAGCTGCCGACTGAGACAGGTTCCGTCATCATCGCCACGTTCGATTGCGTGGGCACCGTCTACACCAAGCCCATCCGGCGCACGGCTAACGGCAGCTGGATAACGCTGGACGAGAAGCAGATGTTCGCCCGCGACGACTTCATCAGCGAGTGGCACCCCGCGAAAGTCGTGGTGGCGGCGTGATGAACACCAGGATGCCCGAGGAGGACCCGCAGTACTGGCTGCAACGCCAAGCCATCATCGAAAACTACGCCAAGAAAACCGCTCACAACAGCCAAAACGACCAGCAAGAGTAGTAGACTAGGGCTATGGGGAGAGTTGCCGTTCCTGTCGAGGAACGCTTTTGGCAGAAGGTCGAGAAGACAGAGACCTGCTGGCTGTGGTCAGGGCACATCAATTTTGGTGGCTATGGAAAGGTCACGGTCAACTACAAGAGCCAGTTCGCTCACCGTGTCTCCTACCAGATCACCAAGGGCGAGATTCCAGACGGGATGTTCGTGGACCACATATGCCACAACCGCGCATGCGTGAACCCGGCCCACTTGCGTCTTGCCACTAACAAGCAAAACCACGAGAACTTGAGCGGCGCTCCAGCCAACAGCACTTCAGGCATTCGGGGCGTGTCTTGGCGCAAAGCGTCGGGCAAATGGGAAGCCCGTGTTGGGCATAACGGCCACAAGTATTACCTCGGGATGTTTGACGACATCAAGCTTGCTGAGGCTGCCGTGGTAGCGAAACGAAATGAACTCTTCACACACAACATCTTGGACAGGATGGCAGAAACGAAATGAGTAGAGACGCACTCGAGTCCCTGACTCGTGAACAGCTCATCGACCTCGCCGTCGCCCTCGACCAGCGCAACCGGCAGGCCGTGCACCGCATCGCACTGGACTGGGACCACGGCACCTTCAACAAGGCCGCCGTCATGCGCATCCTCAAAGGCGAGCACGAGCACCACATAGCCCCGCCGGCCGGGCCGGTGGACATCTCCGCCCGCGCCTCCGTCGCCCACGAACTGGACCGGGCGTGAAGCAGGATCCCGAGTGGAAGCGCTGCCGCCTCGGGTGCTGTCGCACAGGCGTCCAGATCTGCCACCGGTCTTACCGCTGCGTCTGCCACGCCGAACCGCCACTCCAATCCGCACCCGCCTACGACGAATACGAGGACGACTGGAGCGCATGGTGAGATGGCGGAAACGCAAACCCGATCCTGACCAAGTGCCCACCGTCGTCCTCGGTGACGGGGACACCATCACCGACGCCAACGGCACCAGGTTCCTCGTCGCCCGCATCCCGCAAACCCCCGAAGGCGTCACGGTGGGACCGTGCCCGGGTGAGCCGCCGGCCGAGTTCCGGTGGCTGGCCGCGCGGACCTTCGGGCTCTACGCCGCGTACCGCGCCTACTTCGATGAGGAGATGGCGAAGGACCTGTTTTGGTCTCGCATGGAGTGGGAGGCGATGCACTCGTGAAGTGCCCGATCTGTGCCTCCACCACCACGCACCCCATCTGTGACCTGTGCACGGCCAAGCTCCAGCGTGACCTAGCCGAGTCCGACGCCCTCATGGACGAACTCAACACCACCCTGTCCCGACAGTCCAAGACCGGACCCTCCGGCGGCGGCAGGGTCGTCCGGCATGAGCAGCCGCTCCCCTACCATGCCGAGGCATCCGACGCCGCCACCAACCTGCGCCTCACCTTGAAAGGGTGGTCAGGCTGGGTGCTCGAACAGCAGGCCAACCAGGGCATCCACACCCGCCCCCCGTTCCCCGCCAAAACCGACGTGCTCTCCCGGTTCCTCCTCACCCACCTCGCATGGCTCACCGCCCAGCCTGAAGCCCCCGACGCGTACACCCAGATCCGGGCCGCATACCGGGACGCCAGACGCGCCATCGACACCGCGCCGGCCATGCAAACCCTCGGATTGTGCGGCGCCACGTTCAACGGTATCGAGTGCGAGAACCCGCTCCGCGCCCCCGTCGAAGCCCTCGAAGTCCACTGCACCGTCTGCGGCCTGACGTGGGACATCGCTGACCGCAAGGACGCCATGCTCTCCGAGGCGTTCGACCAGTACGCCACCGCCACCGAAGCGTCCCGCATGTTCCCCGACCTCACCCCAAGGCGAATCACCGACTGGGTCAGACAAGGCTTCTTATCATCGGCCGGCGACCGACCATCCGAAGACGGCAGGCGAAACCGTCCTGTTTACATCGTCGCCCACGTCAGCCGACTCGTGAACATGGCGCGAGTGGGCCAGAAGCTCAGCAACATCGAGAAGGTGGCCTCGTGATCCATTCGCACCAATTCGAGGCGGCCGCGATCGAACGGATCCGGGAGCGCGGCGCCAGGTGGTTCCTCGGCCACATCGACTCGGACTACCAGACCGGTGACGAGCTGTACCTGTGGCCGCGGCTCTACGGCGACGGCACAGGCATCGGCGCCCGTATCGAACACGTCGCCCGCATCGAACACTACGCCAACGAAACCGAGCACTTCCCGATCACCATCCTCACCCTCACTGACCCCCTCGAAGCCCGAACCAGCCCGGAGGAACCCACAGCATGAGACTCAACCGCAAGATCATCGCCGCGGGAATCGTGGCCGCCGCCCTCGTCACCGCCACCGGCTGCGCCCCGGCAGCCAAGACAGCCTCCGACAACCTCTCGCAGGCCGCGGACAACTTCGAAATCAACCGCCGCATCCAGTTCATCAACGGCATCACCGACAAGGTGTTCCTGCAGATCGAGGGCCGATGCTCCATCGACCACACCAGTGACCAGCTCGCCGTCACCTGCAAAGTGGGCGACAACGCCTACAAGAAGCACTTCCTGGGCCTGAGCAACAACGTCACCTACGTCGCCGAGCAACTCGACGCCGCACCTGCCGACCCGTACCACTACCGGGTCATCGTCCGGCCCGAGACGCTGATCCCGAACATCGACGTGCAGACCTCGGGCGGCTCCAAGTGACCGAGACGGGTTACCGGAAGCTGCTGCGCTGCGTGCTGGCCCTGTGGCGTGCACGTGACGTCGTACCCGACAAAGACGAACCCGCGAGGGACAGGGAAGCCCGAACGATCTACCGGGACTACTGTGTCCGGTTCGCCACCGACTACGTCGCCAAAGCCGAGATGAGCTGGCCCGGCAACGGCCCCGAATTCCCGCACTCCATGTCCGGCTCAGAGCACCTGAGTGAGCATATAGCCCACGACCTCGCCCTCTCCGAACGCGACGAAATCACCTTCCGAGACTGGTGGCGACGCGCCATGACCACCGGATTCACCATGACCAGAGAGAAGGCACCAGCATGAGCATCAAGACCCACCGAGCCACCCAAGCCCTCTGTATCCTTATCGACCTCGCAGTACTCGTCATCTCGATCTGGAACGTGGCAGGCGAATCCGAATGGGGATGGAGGCTCTTCTGGGGCATCGGCATCGCCCTCGTGACCATAATCCTCGCTGAGGATGTCCACGACTTTCATGACACCGACTTCGGCTGGATGGAGGTCGAAGAGTGAGCCACGATCCGGTCGACCATCCCCGGCACTACACCAGCCATCCGTCCGGGATTGAGGCCATCCAGATCACCCGCCACATGTCGTTCAACCTCGGCAACGCCATGAAGTACATCTGGCGGGCCGACCTGAAAAACGGCGTGGAGGATCTGAGGAAGGCTGCTTGGTACATCGCCGACGAGATTCAGAAGCGGGAAGACGCGAACCGCGAGGCTGCCAAGTGAACCGGGCTGTGGGTGTCGCGCTGATCGTCGGGCCTCTCGCGGCCATCGGCGCCCACCTGGCATGGGGCTGGTTCTGGCGGTTCCTGTACAGGGGGTACGGCAAGTGAGCATCGAACTCCCCGAGGAATACCGGGACTGGGTGGAAGTCAAGGCCCCAATCGTTCACGAGGGCGCGGTCCTCGCCGTCAGGTTTGACTACCTCGAGAAGCCTAACCAGTTCCCCGCCAAGTCAAGCTCGCGCTACTTCGTCCCGCTCAAGCCGAAGCCCACCCTGCCGGACGTGAAGCCGGGTGCTGTCATCCGCTACCGCAGCTACGGCGTCGAGCACCGGGCGATCTATCACGGCAACGACACGTGGGACATCTTCTGGAACTCGTCACTCGGGTTCTGCGGATCACGCACTCGCCCCGCGGCGCAGTTGCTCGATGAAGTGGACGATGCAGGATTCACCGTCGAACTGGAGGGGCTGTGACTGACCCCAAGAACCAAACGCAATTGGGAATCATTTGCATTAGATGCGAGAAGGTCCACGAGCAGTGCCGCGCCCACGCAAGGACGGGATTGCCCTGTGGCCGCAAGCCGTCGCCCTACATGGAAGTGTGCACCATGCACGGCGGGGCCAGCCCACAGGCGCTCCGCGCCGCCGCACGACGGCAGGCCAACGCCATCGCAGTCCAGACCTACGACGCCGACCATGAGGCGATCCTCGCGGCCGAGGGGTTGGAGCCGATCGGTGACCCGCTGATCGAGCTCGGGAAGCTCGCGGCCGCGTCGAAGCACCTCATGGACGCGCTCGGAAGTCGTGTGAATGCCCTGGATGCGCTCCGGTTCACGGATGCGAAGGGCACCGAACAGCTCGCCTCCGAAGTGTCCCTGTACGAGCGGGCCATGGACCGGACAGCGAGGCTGCTGCAGCTGCTCGTGGCGGCCGGCTTCGAAGAGCGGCGAGTCAAGGTGGACGAGCAGACCGCTGCCCAGTTCACGGCGGTGCTGAACGCCGTCCTGTCCCGGCTGGATCTTGCCCCGGAGGTTCGGGCGACCGTGCCGGGGATCGTCGTGGAAGAACTCAAAGCACTGGAGGCACAACAACATGCATGACCCGATGACAGTCGCCTTTGAGATTAGGCGACCATGGCCAGAACGCACCCGCATGATCAGCCATCCCGGCAAGCGCTGGCACGTCAGCAGTTCCCCGTTCTGGACCCTCGCCGGCCGCGAGTTCTACTGGCCCGCGATCCTCACCATCTGGCACGTCGACCCATCCCGCTACGACTCCAACCAGGACTGCCCCTACTCCGGGAACTGGCAATGGCACATCCACCACTGGAAGCTCCAGATCCACCCGCTCCAGCACTTCCGCCGCTGGGCGTTCACCCGCTGCGAATGGTGCAGCGGCAGGAGCCGCAAGGGTGACTACGTGAACAATTCCCGTGGGTGGGAGCGCGCCGAGTCGCCGTGGTGGAAGGGTGAGCGCGGCCTGTACCACGACGACTGCTTGACTGTTGCCAGCGCCCACGAGCAGTGCGCCTGCGACCTCGGCGTCGGCGGCCCATGGGAGCATGAGACGGGCGACTCCGCATATGGGAACTGCGCCACCTGCGGCAAGTTCCGCGGCTGGCAGGGTGTGCATGATCGGGACAGCCCGCGTGATGAGGGGAACCGCATCCTCCAGACTGTTCCCAAGGGCCAGCGTGACCCGGACAAGATGCAGCAGGTCCGCAGCATGTGGAAGGCGTATCGAGCAGCCGACCGTCCCGAACAGCTGATCTAACTGTTCGATTTGACATGAGAACGGTTCTCGTAGTAGGTTAGTTCAAGATCGGAAAACTGCATCACGAACGAAGCCCCGCGCCAGTAGGCCGGGGCTTCACTCATGCCCCGGGAAGGCGGTACGGCTTGGCTCGCTGCAAGTACCGGCACAAGATCGACGCCACCGGCAAATGCAAATACCGGCACCTCCCCGAGAACGCTGAGTCCAGCACCGCGGCCAGCGAGTCCGAAACCCACAACCCGGACGGCTCCGCCAACTACGTCCGCTTCTCCGAGAAGCCGTGGGGCTACGACGACTACCGGGCATTCATCCGCTCGAAGGGCCAAGACCCCGACGCGGTGACGTTCACCTGGGGTTGGACCTCGAAGCCGGACGGCACCGGATTCTGGAACAAGCTCAACAACGTCCGGCCCAAGGCGCCCACCGCGCCCGGCATGCTGGACCTCGACCGGCTCACCGACTCGGTGCGCAATTGGACGCCGACGAAGAAGGCAAACGGCCACCACGGACCACCGTCCGCGCTCGTCGTGTCCATGGCCGACTGGCAGCTCGGCAAGGGCGAAGGCGACGGAACCCCCGGCACCCTCAGACGCCTCGCGCACTCGCTCGAGTCCATCCTCGAGTACGCGGACAAGCTCCGCAACGTGGACCACCTGATCCTCGCCAACATGGGCGACCACACCGAGAACGTCGCCGGCTCCTACGCCTCCCAGACCCACACCGTGGACCTGAACATGCGCGACCAGCTCACCCTTGCGGTGGAGACGAACCTCGCGTGGATCAAAGCCCTCGCGCCCCTGTTCGACAAGGTCACGTACGCGGCCGCGCTATGCAACCACGGGCAGCTGTCCCGCGGGCAGGGCCGGGACAACATCACAGACGACGCCGACAACGCCACCGGCCTCATCGGCGACACCCTCAAACTCATCTGCTCCTCGCATGACGCGCTCCGGCACATCGAGTGGGTCATCCCGCGGGACGAGATGATCACCCGGGTCACAGCCGCCGGCGTCAACCTGCCGCTCTCGCATGGGCACAAGATAAGCGGCAAGGAAGAGGACTGGCTGGCGAAGCAGTCCCAGTATCTGACAACGGTGCACCGGTTCATCCCGGACGTGTGGCACACCGCGCACAAGCATCACGCGGCGTTGACGGACTTCGGCCCGTACACGCGGATCCAGGCGACCACGGTGGACCCGGGGTCGAAGTGGCATACGGATGCGACGGGCATGTACTCCCGGCCGGGGACGACGACGTTCCTGATCGGGGATCACCTGCCCGGCAAGTGGGCCGAATACCGGATCCACTAGCCCCTGATCGTCCCCCCAAAGTGAGCCCGGATCGTCTGGACCGGGACCGAAGTGCGGGAACCAACACGGCACCTTATCGCCCTAGTTCAGCCGAGGCACAAAGAACGGGCACCCTTTCCCATTCAGGAGGCCAGCGTGACCACCATCGTCAAATGCCAGTGCGGCAACGACAAGGCCGAGCACAATGGCATCCTCCTGTGCGGCCACTGCGACACCGGGGCGTGCATCGCGGACCCCGCCAAGTGCGACGCCGGCCACGACAGGCACCCCCGCAACTGTGCGCACTGCTCCGCCTACTCGACCGCCGTGAACCTGCGCGTCATCAGCGAATACGACCAGGAGCGTAAGCGTGGCTGACGAGCTCACCGAGCATGAGGCTGACGCCCTGCTTGATGCTCTGGCCCGCCTCGACGCCATCGACTTCGGGGAGGCCGACTGTGGCTAAGCGCCCGCACGTCTTCCACGGCTCGGACTGGCTGAGCTCCCGCGAGCTGCGCCGCCGAGTCCGGCAACTGCTCCGGCGCGGCATCGAACCCGAGCCACGGTACGCCACCGGCAAGTTCTGGACCGACTGATGAAGCGCTGGTGGCTCTCGTGGTTCCCGGTGGGCTGGGACCGCTACCGCTAACCCGGACTACTGACACCGCTATTCCGACTTAGGGGGAAGCATGCGACCGGGTGACGTTGCCCTGTTCCGGCCCCACAACGCGCTCGGCCGTGCCGTGGCCGTGTTCGACCGGTCCCGGTACTGCCATGTGCGGCTGATCGTCGCGGAGGACGGGACCACGGTTGAGGCGGATTTGAAGGGCGCCATCGAGGGCCGTGTGCGGGACGGCGACGTGATCGTCACCGCACCCCTGACCGTGGCGCAGCGGGCCCTGATCCGCGCCCACGCCGAAGCGCTGCTGGGCACGCCGTACGGGTTCGCTGACATCGGCGCACTCGCCCTCGCCCAGTTCGGCATCCGCCTCCCCTCGCTGTCGCGCCGGCTGGACCGGTACGACCGGCTGTTCTGCTCCCAGCTCGTGGACGTGGTCTGGCAGTCGGTCGGGTTCGCCGCGTTCGACGACGGGCGCCTCCCCCAGGATGTCACCCCCGGCGACATCGCCGACCACGCCTTCACCAACGACTGGCCCGCATCGACCTACAAGGAGAACGCATGACCGGGCATATGTATCGCGCCGCGATCGAGTCATACGCGCCACCCGCACTGGAAGTTATCGCGGCAGGCCCTCTCGAGTTCTGCCGTAAGGCACTCACCGAATGGGTGAATCACTACCACCCAGATCCAGACTTTGAAACTCCCCTGATCCTTGAGGCGGTCAAGTAAGTGGCTGATATCGCATGGCTCGGAAGCCCCGAGGAGAAGGACTATGCGGCCGCCGAGTCCGTGCTCCTGCTGGACCACACCCGCCGCGACGCCGAGAACATCGTGAGCCTCCTCGAAGCCGACCCCACGATCCACCACTTCGCCGCCAAAGACATCCTCCGCCGCTCCGGCGAACCGCAACTCCCCAAATCCAACCGGCACGTCGCGCACAACCTGAAGAAGATCGAGAAGGGCGAACCGCTCTCCCCGGTCCTGCTCGTCGCCGGGAGACGGGACAAAGGCGTCCCCCTCCTCATCGCAGACGGCTACCACCGCGTCAGCGCTGTGCACGCGTTCGATGAGGACGCCCTCATCCCCTGCAAGATCATCCACGCATGACGGCGTTCTTCGGGATGCTCGGGATTGCCGTGCTGATCGTCTGGCCAATCGCCGAATGGGCTGACCGACGCCGCATCAAGAAGCTCGGGCCACCGCCTCCCGGCGTGGTCTTCGTCCGCAAACCCTAGAGGAGGTTCCCCGGTGTCATCCCACAGCAAGCACTGGGGCAACCACCCAGCCGTCCCCACCGGCCACCAGCTCAGCATCGGCGACCGGGCCGCTGACATCCTCCGCGCCGGCATGGGCTCCTGGGGGTTCATCTTCGCCTTCCTCGGGTTCATGGCCGCGTGGATGCTCGGCAACGGCAACACCGGGTTCGACCCGTTCCCCTTCATCCTCCTGAACCTCGGCCTCTCCACCTTGGCTGGCTTGCAGGGCGGGATCCTGCTGATCTCCGCCAAACGGCAGGACGCCATCAACGCAGCCCTCGCCCAGCACGACCGGGAACAGGCCGCCGAAATCCACCGGCTCGTCAAAGAACTCCACGAGCAGAAGAACACCGCCGAGTCAAACAACTAACTCGACGGCGCCCGCTATTTAGTTGTGGAGGAACACTTGGAGTTCACGTGGTGGACCTATCAGGTCGCGATCCATCGGTGCATGAAGGTCGAGCGGATGCTGTTCTTCGAGCACCTACGGGCATTCCGTGGCCCGGAGGCGTGGCATGAGCAGTACCGGTTCCTGAACCGGCTGATCGCCCGACAGGTCAGGGAACGCGGCTAGTTCTGGATGACGGCGAGCTCATCGAAGGCGTAGTTGATCGTCGCCCCATCATCGAAGCCCACATCCACCGGGAAGTCGTCCGGACCAAGGTTCGGGACGATTCCGACAACCGTCCCTACCCGACCGGCGCGGATGGCGGTCTTGCTGATGATGCGGACCTTCATGCCCTCTTCGAGCTTCACTGATGCACCCATGGGGGTTACTCCTAACGGTTGGTTTGACCACTGTCAATGGTACTCGTTTCTGACCCGGATTAGAAGGTGGTCCGTGTGGGCTGGGCATCTGTCGCGGCCCAGCAATGGGCCAACGGCGGCACCGACGACGAAGCCGCCGGCAAGCTCCAGGTCGCCAAGTACGCCACCCCCGGCGACCTCGCCAGAACAGTCGAGCCCACCACGGTCCAGACGCCCCTCATGGACCTCCTCGACCGGACCCTCATGGACATCGAGAACCGCGTCATCGACCGGGTGCTCATCTCCTGTCCTCCCCAGGAGGGGAAATCCACCCGCGTCACCAAGACCGGACCGCTCTGGTTCCTGCTGAACAACCCCGACCGTCGCATCGCCATCGCCTCCTACAACCAAGAGCTCGCCAACGAGTTCGGCCGCGACATCCGCAACATGATCACCGGCAACCAAGGCGAAGACGGCACGGCCGACCTCGGGCTCAGGATCGCCGGAGACTCCGGGGCTGTCGCCAAATGGTCCCTCGCCGGGCACAAGGGCTCCGTGAAGTCCGTGGGCATCTTCTCCGGCCTCACCGGACGCCCCGTGGACATGCTCTTCATTGACGACCCGGTGAAGTCCGAAGACGAAGCGAACTCGGAAACCTACCGGCGTCGCGTCCTCTCGTTCTGGCAGTCGGTTGGCCTCACCCGCCTCGCCCCGGGTGCCCCGGTCATCATCATCGCCACCCGCTGGCATGAAGACGACCTCATCGGCCACCTCGCCAAAGGCCCCGACCGGGACCGGTGGCGGGTCATCAACATCCCCGCACAGGCGGACCACGACCCCGAGAAGGGCGAAACGGACCCGCTCGGCCGCGAACCGGGCGAATACCTCAAGTCGGCACGTGACACCGCCGAAGCCCAGCGCGACTGGGAAGCCACCAAGATCGGTGTCGGGCCCCGCGTCTGGAACGCCCTCTACCAAGGGCGCCCGTCCCCCGCAGAGGGGGGGATCTTCAAACGCGCCAAGTGGGGCCGGTACGACCACCCGCTCTGGACCGAACAGGACGGTGTCCGCCGCACCACCGGGGACGCCGACGAACTGGTCATGTCGTGGGACATGACTTTCAAGGCGTCGAAGAGCAGCGACTTCGTGGTAGGTCAGGTCTGGCTCAAGCGCGGCCCGAACGTCTACCTGCTCGATCAGGTGCGCCGGCGGATGAGCTTCACCGAGACCGTTGAGGCCTTCCTTGCCATGGTGGCCCGCTGGCCGCAATGCGCGGCGAAGCTCATCGAAGCCAAGGCCAACGGTGACGCGGTCATCGACGTCCTCAAAGCCAAGGTATCCGGGCTGATCCCGGTGACGCCGAAGGAATCCAAGGAAGCCCGCGCCTCCGCGGTCAGCCCCTTCCAAGAGGCCGGGAACGTGTTCCTGCCATCCGCGGAGCTCGCCCCATGGGTCGAAGGCCTGATGGAAGAGGCCGCCGCGTTCCCCAACGGCGCCCACGACGACCAAGTGGATGCGCTGACCCAGGCATTGCAGCGGCTCCTCGTGAAGTCCGGGCAGGGGTCGGCGTTCCTGACCGCATGGAAGGCCGAAGCCGAACAGCGCGGCATCGCCGTCCCCACCGCCACCCGCAACTGGCGGGACAACATCCCCAAACGCAACTGAGAAATGGAAAGGCACGGCACCTTGGGCCTGTTCGACATCGCACGCCGTGTCTTCGCCGGAGAAACCACCCACACCCCGAACGCGATCGAAGCCGCGTACACCGAGCAGGGCATGGGCTCCGACACCTACCTCGGCCCCGGCCGGCCGCTCACCCCGGCCCGCGGCTACTCCGGCACCCCCCGCGCCATGGACTACCCCACCGCGGTCAACATCGGGTACAAGAACCGGCAGCAGTGGGGCCGCACCTCCTACGAGGTCCTCCGCGAGCTGTTGCGCTCCTACGACATCGCCACGATCTGCAAGAACCACAAGATCGATGAACTCCGCAGCATGGAGCCCCTGTTCAACGCGAAAGAGGGCTTCACCGGCGACGCAGACGGCGCGATCGACGCCGCGAAGAGGGCCCTCGAGTTCCCCGACCGGGAGAACCCGTGGGACCAGTGGCTGGCCATGTGGATGGAGAACATCCTCACGTTCGACGCCGGGCCCCTGTACCGGCGCCGCAACTATGACGGGGACGTGATCGGCCTCGAAGTCCTCGACGGGTGCACGATCTACCCGCTGATCGATGAGCACGGCCGCCGCCCCAAGCCCCCGGCTGAGGCGTACCAGCAGATCATCAAGGGCGAAGTGTCCCAGCTGTTCACCGCCGACGACCTGGTGTACACCCGGTTCCGGTCCCAGACGGACTCCCCGTACGGCATGGCTCCGCTGGAGTCCATCGTGGTGAACATGTCCACGGACCTGAAGGCCCAGTGGCATTTCCTGCAGCTGTTCACCGAGGGCTCCATACCGGGCGGCTTCGGCGAAGCTCCCCCGGACGTGTCCTCCCCTGATCAGGTGGCGGAGTGGCAGGACTACTGGGACTCCATGTTCATGGGCGACCAGTCGATCCTGCACAAGCTGATCATCGTCCCGAACGGGATGAAGGTCACCGAGACCGCCCCGAAGACGTTCGACCGGGCGTTCCCGGAGTGGCTGGCGATGAAGACCGCCATGGCGTTCGGTGTCGTCCCGCAGGACCTCGGGTTCACGCAGGACGTGAACCGGGCCAACGGCGAAACGCAGACGGACATCCAGTTCCGGGTGAACACGCTCCCGTGGGTGCGGTTCGTGGAACGGTGGATGACCCGCTACCTCCAGCACGACCTCGGACTCCCGGTGGAGTTCCGGCTCAACACGGGCCGGGACAAGGAGGACCGCCTCGCGGAGGCGCAGGCGTGGAAGATCTACACCGAGTCCGGGTTCGCGTCCGTCGATGAGGCCCGCGAGGAGCTCCTCGGCCTCCCGGTTGACAACGAGCGTCCGATCCCGCGTGGCCTGGTGCTGCCCCGTCAGGGCTTCGTGCCGCTGGACAGCATCCTCGCCATCTCGGGCAAGACGGACCCGGAGACGAAGGCCCCGACCGCGGACGCGGAGCTGCCGTACCCGTTCGACGGGACACCCGGGCTCATGCCGGACAAGCTGCCGGGCTCGCCGGCGTTCCACCGGGCCGAGCAGAACCCGGACGACCCGGAGCACCCTGAGACGCAGAAGCCCACCCCCGGATCCGGTGTGGTGCAGGACCCGAACACGGCCCAGCCCACTGAGAAGGACGCCACCACGGGGATGACCGCAGCCACGGGTGACGCCGGGATCGACTTGAAGCGCAAGGATGAGCTGGCGAAGTTCGCCGCGTTCGTCAAGGCCCGCAAGCGCAACGGCAAGTGGCGGGACTTCGAGTTCGTCCACCACACCCCAGCCGAGGCGGCTCAGCTGAACAAGGCGGCCCGTGACGGTGATGCGGACCCAAAAGGGTCATGGCGGGATAACCCGCCGAACCCCACCCCGTTCCACACCGTCGACCTCGCCCTGACGGACCATTGGGCTCCCCTCGTCGCAGCAGCACTCGCTGGCGGGGTGGACACCGATGCGCTGGCGGAGGACGCACTGGAGGCGGCGTGGACCGCGGCCGAGGCCACTGACGCGGCAGCGGAGGTGTACGCCACGGGGCGCCTGGAAGCTGTGCTGTCCGGGGCGCACCGGGCCGGGTTCATCGCCGGGGCACTCAGCGCTGGGGAGCAGACCGGGACCCCCGGGCTCCTGACCGGCTTCACCCCGGCCACCGTCGAGTTCCGCACCCCCGAGGATGCGCCGCTGCCCGTGCTGGACGCCCTGACCGGCACCGCATGGCAGCAAGCCCTCGCGGAAGCGGGCGTCACGGTCAAGGGCATCACTGACACCACCATGCAGCGCATGGGCGTGCTCATCGAGCAGGCCGTGGAGCTCGGGCACACCGTGGACCGGCTCGCCGCCGACCTCGACGCGTACCTCAGTGATCCGGCCCGCGCCGAGACCATAGCGCACACCGAGACGGCACGGATGGCCACCACCGCATCCCTCGCCGTGTACCGCGCCTACGGGCTCCAGCAATGGGACCTCGTCACCTCAGCCGGGGCATGTGCCAGCATCTGCCTCCCTTTCGAGGCCGCCAACCCGCACAGCGTCAGCGAATCCGGGCCGCCCCTTCACCCCCGCTGCCGCTGCGCAGCCTCACCACACATCGAGGGGATCTGACGTGGACGACGAATCCACCGAACCAGCCCGCTACATCCTCGCCATCGCCTACCTCGCCGGACCCGATGAGCGGATCGTCACCGGCGCTGACGGCAACCGCGACTACTTCACCGAGGCCGAACTCGAAAAGGCCGCATGGGCGTTCATGCAGGGCCCCCGCGAAATCGGGCTCTACCACGAGGACGGCACCGAAGGCCACGCCGCCGTCGTGGAGTCGTACATCGAGCGCTCCCCCGACCCGTTCGAGCTCGGCGGGGAGACCGTCACCCCCGGCTCGTGGCTCATCGGCCTCATCCTCGACGACACCGCATGGTCCCTCTACCAGGCGGGCCACATCACAGGGCTCTCACCGCAGGGCCAAGCCAAACGCAGGAGCGCCCAGCAATGACAGCACCCCTTGAAGAGCCCGAGATGACCGAACTGTACGACGCGGACATTCCCCGCGTTGACCTCGTGCGGAACGCCGCGAACGGCACCAAAGTCCTGCTCGCCAAGGGCGCGAACGGGCTAATCCCCGCCGAGCAGGTCCGGGAGCTGATCGCCAAGGCGGATGGCACCGACCTGACCGAGGCGCTCGACACCTCAGAAGCCGGGGCCGAGGCCGCGATTCCCGGCTCCCGCGACTGGGAGGCCGTGGACTCCGCGTCAGCGAAGAAGTGGATCGGGGTCCTGACCCGCGCCAAGCACGCCGTGGCGCTGCTGGCCGAACGCGAGGTCATCGAGTCCGTCACCGTGGACTCCGCCGACATCTGCGCATCGTGGGACCTCGAAGACGCCGTGTGGGCCATCGACTCCGCCATCGCCCGCCTCGCCGTGTACGCGGCCGGGGAGGACGGGGAGGTCATGGCCGCCGACGACGCCGCGATCGCGAAGGCCGCCGACGCCATCCCCGCTGACGCCCTCGCCGAGGTCGAATCCACCGCGCCCCTGTTCAAGGCTGGCCGCGCCCTCTCCGCCGCGAACGAAACGAAGCTGCGCAACGCCGCCGAGCAGATCCAGCAGGTCCTCGCCGCCCTGCCCGCACCCGAACCCGTCGAAAAGGAGGCCACCGTGGCCGAAACCCCCGAGGCCCCTGCGGCCGCAGAAGCCCCTGAGGCGCCGGTCGTGAAGGCCGACTCGCTCACCGCCGTGTACGACGCCACCGGCAAGCTCGTCGGCGTCGTCGCCCCCGACGCGATCACCGCTGTCGACGGCGGCGCGGAAGCCGCCGAAGACGCCGCCGAGGAAGAGACCGCCGAAGACGGCGAGGAGGCCACCGTCGAAGAGGCGGCAGCCGACGCCGACGACGAAGCCGAGCGCAACATCCCCGGCACCCAGACCGTTCAATCCCCCGTCGAGAAGACGGCGGAACCCAACGAAGTCGTCACCGTGACGGCCACCCCCGACATCGCAGAAGTGCTCAAAGAGGCACTCGAACCGCTCGCGGAGAAGCTCGCCAAGGCGGCAGAGCTTGCAGAGACGGTCGAGGTCCTGAAGGAGCAGATCCGCAAGTTCGGGCAGCAGCCGGACGACCGCCGCAGCCCCCTCCTGAACGGGGCAACCGGCACCCCCGGAGTCGCCCAGCGCGACGGAAGCGAAACCGTGGAGGACCCGTACGCGGACCTCCGCAAGGCAGCCAGCGAGGCACGCACCCAGGGCGACGTGATCAAGGCCAACAAGGACCTCGCCCTCGCCCAGCTCAAGGACGCCCTCTCCGGCTCCGCCGGCTCCCGCCACTTCCAGAACGTGGCAGCCCGCTTCACCGACTAACAACCCCCCGGCCAACGCCAGCCCCCACCGAGAACGGTGCCGGGGCCTTCCGGCGTGCCATCACGGATAAGGACACAGCTTTGAACCTCGATGAAATCGGCAAGGAAGCCCTTGCTCAGATCAAGAAGGCCTCCACGACCGGTCTGACGACCGCGACGGGCCTCCAGGGCATCGACCTCATGGGGATCATCCAGAACATCCCCGTACCCGCCACGTTCTACTCCTCGCTGGCGCAGACGACCCCCGACGAGGGCGGCGACTTCGCGATCTGGCGTGTGATGACGAACATCAACAACCAGCAGCTGAACCCGGCCACCCCGTGGGACCAGTCGGCGCCGCTGCACAAGAACAACCTCATCACGGTCTCCGCACCGTATGCCCGCCTCGGCTACGGCTACACGGTCACCAAGGACGCCGTGGCGAAGGCGCGTGGCTTCGATGACGCGCACGCCCGCGAGGTGTTCTCCACAATGGGCCAGTACAAGATCGGCACCGACCGGATCGCCCTCGGCGGTCAGGCGTTCGCGCTCCAGACCCCGGCCACCCCGACCGTGACCCCCTCGGCCACCGGCGGCAGCATCGGCGCCTCGATCGCGGTGAACGTCAAGGTCGCGGCCCGCACCGGCACGAACTACTACTACGGCGGTTCCACGGTCGCCTCCGCCCAGGGCACGGCCACCACGGCCACCACGGGCACACAGAACTCGGCCACCGCCACGGTCCCGGCCGTCCGCGGCGCCGTCGCGTACGACTGGTACGTCGGAGGCTTTTACTACACGACCACGGTCGTGAACAAGGTCCTGATCACCTCGATCCCGACCGCGAACCAGGCCGTCCCGACGCTGCCGAACCTGTGCGCCGTGGCCCCCACCGCGGTCCCGACCGTTGACTCCTCGGCCAACCCGAACGAGTTCAACGGCCTACTCGCGACCCTCGCCGGCGACTACGCCTCGGGCGCTGGGGCGAACGGCCTCGTGACCTTCGGTTCCGGCACCGCCTCGGGTGCGACGTTCCAGTCCCTCGACGGTGGCGCGTTCACCGGCTCGGGCCAGAACATCGACCAGCTCGACAACCTCAACGACGCGATCTACCAGGCGACGTTCCTGTCACCGGACGCGTACATGTGCTCCTCGAAGGACGCGGCGGCCCTGTCGAAGCTGATCCTCGGCAACGGCTCGTCCAACACGTTCTACACCCCCGGTTCCGAGGGTCGCGGCGACGTGACCGCGGGTGGCTTCATCACGCACTACGTGAACAAGTCCGCCGGCGGCAACCCGATCCGCATCGAGGTCCACCCGAACATGGTGCCCGGCACCCTGATCGCGCGTACGGACCGGGTGAACTTCCCGAACGCGGGCTACTCGAACGTGTTCGAGCTGCGGAACCTCGACTCGCTGCAGGACTACCAGTACGGCTCGGCCCGCAACCCGGGCGTGGCCGGCGGCGGTCCGCGCTGGGACGGCGAGGTCTACTCCTCGAGCGCCCTGATCAACCGCGCTCCTGCCGCTCAGGCAGTGCTCAGCAACATCCAGTCCTAGTAGGTGAGGTGCCGGTGCTCAACCGCGACCACGTGCGTGAGCACCGGCACCCTGCCCGGGTCCTCGTCCCGCACACGAACCTCGATGTGCGGGCGGTGGACCTGCTGGACCGGCACGCCCCCGGCTGGCACGGGCACGAGCTGGACCCGGGCCGGAACGACGCCTACCAGTCCCTGATGGAGGCCGAGTGGCAGCGCCCGGGTGACCTTGTGGTGATCGAGCACGACATCGGCATCCACAAGGATGTCCTGCCCGGGTTCCGCGAGTGCCCCGAGCCGTGGTGCGGGCACCCCTACGCCATCGGCGAGCAGCTGCTCGTGTGCCTCGGCTGCACCCGCTTCCGCGCCGAACTGAAAACCGCCGTCCCGGATCTTTTCACCCGCATCGACGCCCTGCCGTTCGACGGCGCCCCGGCCCGTGACTGGCGGCGCATGGACGTGCGGCTCGCCGCGGTCCTGAACATGGCCGGGTACAAGGTGCACCGCCACGACCCGCCCGTGACCCACTACCACGAATACCCCTAGGAGCTCTGGTGGCGCCTCTGGCCCTGAACCCTACCGCGCCCACCTACCCGACCCGGTCCCTGTATGTGGCGCCGTGGGAGTTCCTGAACGCCCCGACTGGGGTGGACTCCACCCAGCTCGTCGTCAATGGCAGCACGCAGGCGAACCAGGCGGCACTGGTGATGCAGCTGCAGCGGGCTTCCACTTTGGCGGACAACCTGTGCCAGAAGGTGCTGGCCGCGACGATCGACACCCAGTTCGGGCAGTACCGCATCCAGTCGGACCCGTGGCTGGGCCCTGTGGTGAAGGTGCCTTTGGACTACACGCCGATCGTGGCCGTCGCCGCCGTGTCCCTCGGCTTCACCCCGTCGTCGCTGACAGCGGTGGGCTCGCTGGCCGATGTGGCGATCACGAAGAAGACCGCCACGATCCCCTTCGCCCCCACCAACAGCACCGGGCCCGTGTCCCGTGGCTTCGCGGGGCGGGCGTGGGCGCAGGTGTCCTACGTGAACGGCTGGGCCAACACCTCCCTCACCGGCGCGGCCGCGCCCGGCGCCACCTCGATTGCGGTGGCCTCGGACCTCGGCATCGTCCCCGGGCAGCAGCTGCGGCTGGCGAACGCGAACGCCTCCGAAGTCGTCACCGTCGCCCCCACCTACACCCCTTCGGCGACGAACACGGCGGTCACGGTCCCGCTCGTCTCCGCCGTCGTCGGCACCTACGCATCCGGTGACCTCGCGTCCGCCCTCCCGCAGGACATCAAGCAGGCCGTGATCCTGCTCGCGAAGGCCCTGATCAAGACCCGCGCCTCCCAGTCCTTCGAGATGCCCCGCGCAGGCTCCGACAGCCCCGGCACCATGCACAACCTCGCCGCCGGCGTGGACTCCGACTACGACCTCGCCGTCGAACTCCTCGCCCCCTACCGGCGCACCAACTGATCTTCTAGGCCGCTGGCGGGCACGGCGCGGGGACTCCCCGTGCCCGCCAGCCCCCCAACCCCTCAGGAGCCCCCGTGTCTGTCGCCTCGGTGAACACCGCCGTCTGGAACTGGCTCAAAGCCACCCCCGGGCTCACGACCCTGTACGAGGCGTGCCCGGTGCGGCTGCTGGGGGACGCATGGCAGTCCAACAGCGAACCCGGCACCCCCGCGTTCCTCGAAATCGCCGGGGTCACCGAGTCCCGGATCACGGTCCCGGCGGTGAACGGCGGGCAGAAGTCCCGCACCTACCAGTTCGCCATCGTGTGCCTGTACCAGTGGCTGATCCCCAACGACGTGACGGCCACGGGGACGGGGCAGACGGACGGGTGGGTCAGCGGGCAGCTGGCCCTGATCGACAGCATCCTCGCCCGCATCGAGGCCGATCCGCAGTTCGGCACGAACGGGGCCCCGGTGTTCGAGGCCGGGAACCAGCCGGACGGGGTGAAGGTGGGCCGCGGCGAACCTGTCCTCGACCCGGCGGGCGGGAAGGTCATGGCGTGGTGCCATGTGGAGTTCCAGGTCACCGAGATAGTGCAGGCGTAGCCCGGTGCGCTCGCGTCGGGCGCATAGGCGCTCCACGAAGACGAACACCCTCAAACGGGTGCGGGTGCGGATCAAGGTCCACCACCGGCATCACCGCCGGTACGCGGGCGTCCGCGGCGGCAGGCCCTCGACGGCCGTCAAGCGTGCCGCCAAGCCCGCCACCACGAAGCCCAGCAGGACGGGCCGGAAGCACCCCCACAAAGGCTGGCATGGGCACCGGAAACGCCGCGCCTCCAGCGCCCTGACGAAACGCACCGTGCACCGCCGCAAGGGCTACCACGTGCACCGCAAGAAGGGCTACCACCTCACGCACCCGAGGCGTCGCGGCTACCACATCCACCGCCGCAAAGGCCTCAAGCACCCGCACAAGGGCTCGCACGCGCCGAGGCACCG
Source organism: Marmoricola sp. (assembly GCA_051961575.1). Lineage (GTDB taxonomy): Bacteria > Actinomycetota > Actinomycetes > Propionibacteriales > Nocardioidaceae > Marmoricola. Next base: position 37,494 of record JBQCDC010000453.1, on the reverse strand, counting down.
GCGGAAGGGCCTGCACCACCCGCACAAGGGCTCCCACAAGCCCCGGCACTTCTACGGCCGCAAGAAGAAGCAGGCCCCGCCCCCAGCACCCGCCATCAGCCCCGCCAGCTACCTGTCCATGTTCTAGGAGAACGCCTTGCCTGCCTACACCTTCACGGGTGCCTACCCGCGTGTCCTGACCGGCCTCCGGCAGGGCGTGAACGCCCGCCACGACGGCACCGCCCCCGGCGCCACGATCGAACCCCAGCCGGGGGACACGGTCGTCACCGACGAACCGTTCGAGCACCCCGAGCTCCGACCCCAAGACCCCAACGCCGCGCCCCCAGCAGCCGAGCCTGCCCCGGCACCCGGTGAGGTCGTGCTCGACGCCGACGCGCTCTCCCACCTCTCCCCCGACGTGCTCGCCCAGATCCAAGCCGCCGAGCACGCCGCCGACCCCGCAGCCCCAGCCACCGACACCCCACAGGAGTAACCCTTGACCACCACGTACCTGCCCGGTAACAAGCAGTGGCTCGGGCTCGCCAAAGAAACGACCTACGGCACCCCGGTCGCCACCCCCACCATCTGGATCCCGGTGGACACCCCCGTCTGGAAGCCCGTCGTCACCCCACTGGTGGATCAGGCGCTCCGCGGGGACATGGGCACCGACTTCGGCCAGACGCAGGGCATGCGCCACGACGAGCTCACCTACAAGACGTACATCTACCAGGACTCGGCGTTCCCGCACTTCCTCGCCGCCCTCGGCAACCCCGACACGGTCGTGGGCACCGCGACCCCGTACACGCACAAGACCTCCCTCTACAACGGCTCCACGTCGAACAACGCGCAGCCGCCGTCCTACACCGGGTTCCTGTACCAGGTCGACGGGAAGGTCGTGCAGATCCCCGGCATGGTCATCGGGGACGTGAAGGTCACCATCAAGGCCGACACGCTGCCCACGATCGACGTGCAGTGGTTGGGCCTTCCCGGGGCGTTCATCACGGCCCCGTCGAACACGCCGTCCACCCTGCAGCCGTACCCGCCGTTCACCGCGTCCGTCACCCTCGGCGGCACCGCCCTGAACGCCGAGTCGGACATCACGATCGACATCAAGCGCAACACCGCCGCGATCCCGGTCCTGAACGGCACCCAGTCGCCTCTCGCGATCTTCGGCGGCCCCGTCACCGTCACCGGCACGTTGGGCGCCATCTACCAGGGCACCACGGACACGCACCTGACGGACTTCCTCGCCAACACCCAGCCCGCGCTGGTGCTCGCGATCACCCCGCAGGGCGTTTCGGCGCAGCCTCTGACGTTCCAGATGTCCAAGGTTGCGTTCGATACCGCCGAACCTGCCGGGTCGAACAGCTCGTGGATGACGCTGCAGTCGAACTTCAAGGCGCTGATGAACGCCACAGACGCCCTCGACGGGAACCTGTCCCCGATCCAGGTGCAGCTGACGAACGCCACCGCCACCCCGTTCTAAACCAACCACAAGGGAGTCCCCACCTTGCCTATCACCGTCCCGATCCCCGGCGGGGAGGCCACGCTCGTCCTCAAACGCGAGCTCACCCCCCGCCGGGAGATCCACGTCAAAGCCCTCATCCGCCAGTACACCGCCCTTGCGGTGCAGGTCGCGAACGCCCGCAAGGTCACCCACCCGGACGGCCGCGTCGAAGAGAACCCGGACCTGTCCGGCCCGGACGTGACCCTCACCTACGAGCAGGCGGCCCTGTTCGAGCGCATCAACTACGCGGGCATCCCCGCCTATCTGGTCTCGTGGACCCTCGACCACCCACTCCCCGCCACACTCGAGGCCGCGTTGGACATCCCCTCCGATGTGGCCGACGCCCTGATCGACGCGATCCAGAAGATCGGCGCCGGGTTGGAGGTGTGGGAGGAGTTCGAGCTCGGGGACGAGACGATCAAGGACAAGCAGTCCCCTACTGGGCGCTCCGGAAGTTCAAGGACTACATCCGGGGCGAGCGCGACTGGTCCGAAATCCCGGAGGACTTCCAAGACCTCCTGATCTTCGACGCGTTCACGAAACGCTTCCCGTCCGCCACATGGCAGGACTACCTCGACACCCCGAAGTTCGTGGTGGAGGGCATGTTCCGCATCGACCGTGCCCGTGAGGAGGTCGCCGTGGAGCGGCAGAAGCTGAACGTGCTCAGGGCGCAGGAGGACACCCCGGGGGTGAGCGTGTCGTGAGCGTCATCCCGAGGTTCGCGGTCCGCGGGCTGGGCGACCTTGAGGCCGCCCTGACCCGCGGCATGGGGCAGGCCGCCCTCGCCGCCCGGTCCAACGTCGAACTCCTCGCGCTGGACCTGATCAAAGAGGCGCAGGCGAACTTCTCCGGCTCCCACGCCAAGGGCCGCCCCCACATCTCCTCAGCGAACGGGTACCCGAACGTGGTCACCGGCACGCTGCGCCGCTCCATCCAGTCGGACGGCATCAAAGCGATCGGCCCCGCGATCTACTCCACACGGGTGGGCCCGTCCACCGTGTACGCCCGCGCCATCGAGCTCGGCAACCCGCGCTCCCGTTCGGGGGCGTACCCGTACTTCGGGCCGGCCGCCAAGAGGGTCCGCGCCAAGGCCGGGGCCATCGCGACCGCGAACTGGTCCCGCATCATCAAATTCTAGGAGCCCCCTGTGCCGTCGTTCCTGCCCCCTGTCCTGATGGAGCTCCGGGCCGAGGGCACTCAGGCCATCGCGGAGATGAAGCGGGTGGGCGAGTCCGCCCGGGAGATGGCCGACAAGGCCGTGGCCGCATCCCAGCGTGAGGTGGCGGCCGCGAAGGAAGCCGCGACGGAGGCCAAGGCCGCAGCCGACCAGAAGGTCGCAGCCGCGGACGCCGCAGCGAAAGCCCAGCAGGTCGCCGCGGAACGCACCGCCGCCGCCGTGAAGGCCGCCGCGGAGCAGGAGCAGGCCTCCATCCAGGCCATCAACAAGGCCATGGCCGAGGGTTCGATCACCGCGCAGGAGGCCGCGCAGGAGCAGGCCGCCGCCGCGGAGAGGGCCGCCGCCGCGATCACCGCAGCGGAGAAAGAGGAAGCCGCAGCGGTCAAGGCCACCGCTACCGCGCAGAAGGAAGCCGCCGCCGCCGTCCAAGCATCCTCGGATGCGGAAATCCGGTCGTTCGCCGCCCAAGGCGCAGCGTCGGACGCCATGGCGGCGAAGCACAAGGCCAACGGCAAGTCCATCGTCGAAGCCTCCAACGTCATCTCCGGTGCCGCGGTCGTCGCGGCCGGGATCATCGGCGTCGCAGCCGTGGAGGAAGCCTCCAAGTTCCAGAAGTCCACCGAGCTGCTCGTCACCGCCGGCGGGGAGTCGCAGGCGCAGCTGGGCGCGGTGCGGACCGGGATCATGGGGATCGCGGCGGACACGGGCACGGCCACGGACCAGCTGTCCGAGGGCATGTACGTGATGGAGAAGGCCGGGTACCACGGCGCCGATGGGCTCAAGGTGCTGCGTGCGGCGGCGGAGGGCGCGAAGGCCGAGAACGTCGACCTCGCCACGATGACGCAGGCCGTCACGGACGTGCTGTTGGATTACGGCAAGGGCGCGGACCAAGCCGTGTCCGTCACGAACGGTTTGGTGGCGGCGTCGGGTCTGGCGAAGACCACGATGCAGGACTTCGCGGCGTCGATGGCGGCGATCGTGCCGACCGCGTCGGTGGCGCACCTGTCCTTCGCGCAGGTGGGCGGCGCGTTGGCGACGATGACGCAGCACGGCGAGTCCGCGCAGCAGTCCTCCCAGAACCTCGCGAACCTCCTCACCCAGCTCGAACGGCCCAGCAACATCGCGTCGAAGGCGATGCAGCAGATGGGCATCGATGTCACGGACCTGTCGAAGAACATCGGTGACGAGAACGGCGGCCGGGGCCTGCTGGGCACCCTGCAGTTGATGGACCAGCACATCAAGGACCACATGGGCCCTGATGGGCTCATCGTGCAGGACGCGATGAACAAATCGAAGTCCGCCGCGGATGACCTGCAGAAGATCATCGCGCAGATGCCCCCGGATCTGGCGAAGCTCTCCAGCGGGTTCATGGACGGCACCGTGTCGCAGGCCGCGTACCAGAAGGGCTTCAAGGGCATGGGCGGCTCGGCCGCCGCGCTCGGGAACCAGTTCCTTGGCCTTGCGAAGTCGTCCATGGGCGTGAACGACCTCCTCAAGTCCGGCAACCCGGCCCTGATGACGTACGTGGGCATGTGGAACCGGGCCGCCGGCGGCATCACGGGCGCCCGCACAGCCATGATGCTACTGATGAACAACTCGACCGAGTTCGAGAACAACATCAAGCGGATCACGGACGCCGAGGACCAGAACGGCCAGCACATCTCGACGTGGGCGCAGACGCAGAACACGTTCGCTGTCCAACTGGACATGACGAAGCAGGCCGCCGGGAACCTCGGCATCGAGCTCGGCACCCGCCTCCTGCCGGTCGCGCAGCAGCTCATGGGCGGCGTCACGGACCTGATCCACGGTTTCGAGAAGGGCAACCCCGTCCTGCTCGCCGCGGCGGGGATCGTCGGCGGGGCCATGCTCATCTCCGTCACGAACCTCGGGATCAAGATGGGCAAGACCGCCGTGTCGGTCGTGCAGGACGCCATGAGCCTCGGCAAGGCCATCACGAACATGGCCTCCGAAGTCCACATGGGCTTCTCGACCGCAGGGACAGCGGCCGAGGTCAACTCCACTCGGATGGCGAAGTTCGGCGGCGCGATCAAGGGCGCCCTTCCCGTGCTCGGCGGCCTCGGCGCGGCCGCGACCGGCGCCGTCATCGGCCTGCAGATCCTCGACTCGATGTCACAAGAGGTGACGATCGACACGGAGAAGATGAAGAAGGCCCTCGTGGACTTCTCCGACGCCGGGTCGAAGGTCGGGCAGATGGAGCTCGACCAGCAGTTCTCCCAGTGGCGCACCTCCGCCGGGATGACCACGGTCAACGTGCAGAGCCTCGACCAGGCCGTGTCCCAGCTGACCCACGTGGACGGGTACGGGCAGTTCTCGAACTTCTTCGACGGCCTCCGCGGGTCCGTGGGGGCAACGAAGTCCGACATCGGGCAGCTGCAGGACCGATTCAAGTCCGTGGGCGACCAGTTGGGCCAGATGGTCCAAGGCGGGTCCGTCGATGTGGCGGCGAAGGCGTTCGACAACCTCGCCGGGAAGTTCGTCCAGAACGGCAAGTCCGCGCAGGACGCCCTCGACACGATGCCCGGGTACACGCAGGCCCTCAAGGATCAGGCCGCCGCCGTCGGGGTGCAGCTGTCGGATCAGGAACTCCTCGAGTACGCCATGGGCAAGGTGCCCCAGAAGATGCTCGACGCGATGGGCGCGACCCAGAAGTACACGGACGCCGCCGGGAACGTCAAGCCGATCACCCCGCAGCTGCAGAAGTCCCTCGATGACGCTGGCGTGTCCGCTGATGGGCTGGTGACGGACCTCGACAAGGTCCGGCAGGGCATGGAAGCCGCAGGGCTTGCCACGGTGAACCAGCGCGACGCTCAGGCGGCGATGAACAAGGCCATGGATGACGCGAAGGCGTACATGGACCAGTTCGTCGCGGACGGGCACAAGGTCGGCGAAGGCCTGAACAAGAACGCCACCGACTTCGACCTGACCACCGACGCGGGCCGGAACCTGAACGACCAGTTCGAGAACGTCATGCGGAAGGGCCTCGACTTCGCGAACAGCATCCAGGGCACCGGGGTGGACGCGCAGAAGCAGGTTCAGGACGCCCTCGGACAGACCTATAAAAACCTCGTTGACTCCGCCCACCAGATGGGCATCACCGGGGGCAAGGCCGATGATCTGGCCCGTCAGGTGATGCAGATCCCGCCCGGGGTGGACATCAACACGTGGATGTCCGACTACGCGAAGCAGAAGGCCGGAGAGACCACGGCCGCGGTCAACAGCATCCCTGGTCAGGGCGACAACCCGGTCGTGGTCCACGTCGCGGTCTCCTATGACGCGAACCAGATCGCGGCCGTCAAGGCGCAGATCGCTGACCTGCAGGCCCACGCTCAGGACGCCTCGGCGCAGATCGCCCAAGTGAACTCGATGAACCAGGCGAACCAGTACGCCTCCGGGAACGCGTACAGCACCCCGGGGCACAAGGACGGAGGCCTGATCCGGCACTTCGCCGTGGGCGGGTTCAACGGGCCCGTCTTCGGCCCCGGAACCGGCACTTCCGACAGCATCCCCGCGATGCTCTCCAATGGCGAGTACGTGGTGAAGGCGTCCTCGGTGGCCCGTGTGGGTGTGCCGTACCTCGACCAGATCAACGCCGGCCAAGTGCCGCGGGTGAACGCCCCGGCCATGGCTGGTGGTCCTTCGGTCGTGGTCAACGCCGTAACGAACGCGTCTCCGCACCAGATCGCCTCCGAGGTCGGCTGGGCGCTCCGCAACCAAAACTAAGCGAAGGAACACAGTGGCGTACCAGTACCCGTCGATGGTGGCGTTCAACCCGGGCACGAACGCGGTGGTGCGGAACACGGTGTTCCAGGTGTACGCACCCGGGGACACGTCGTTCACGTCACCGTTGGCGATCACGGACACGTTGGGGAACACGCTCGCGAACCTGAACTCGGGTGCGCTGGGCGTGTTCCCTTCCTTCGCCCAAGCCCAGTACCAGACGGTGGTGGTCTCGGACACCCCGAACCATGTGTATGCGTGGACGGTGCCGTGCTCGCAGGCCAACCCCGTCGTCCCATGGGCCGCCAACACGTACTACACGGTCGGTCAGGCCGTGATCGAACCGGGCGGGACGCTCGTGGTGTGCAACGCCAACCACACGTCCGCGTCAAGCTACAACGCTTCTTTCTGGACCGGTTATCAGACCGGTGCCGCTGCCGCTCTCGCTATCGTCTTCGGAGGCTGACCCATGGCCGGTAACAACATCCTCGGCGCCGCGTCGATCAGCCCGCAGGTGCTCGTCTCCCAGCAGCTCGGGACCACGGACGCAGCCCTGTACACCGTGGCGGCTAGCACGTCGGTGAAGGTCGCGCAGGGCTCGATCTGCAACGTCATGAGCCTCACCGGGCCCCCCACACTCACACTCGGGACCACCTCGACCACAGGCGGGACCCTCGCGGCAGCCACCTACTACTGGAAGGTGACTGCGAAGTCGGCGTCCGGTGAAACCCTCGCCTCGAACGAGGTGACAGCAACCACCACCGGCACCACCTCGTCCCAGCCGCTCTCATGGACCGCTGTCCCCGGCGCGGCCTCCTACAATGTCTACCGCGGCACCACCTCCGGCGGGGAGAACGTCCAGTACAACACGGCCTCCACCAGCTTCACCGACACCGGCGCGACTGGTTCCAGCGTTTCCCCGCCCACGGTGAGCAACTTCGCCGCCGCGGTCACCGTGTACCTGTCTCTCGTCAAGGCGGGCGGCACCCTCGGCGACGGCACCCACCGCGTCATCCACTCCCAGACGATCCAGCCGAACGACACGCTACTGCTCAAGGACTTCATCGGTGGCGCCATGCTCGGACCCGGGGACATCATCTCCGGATACGCGGGCACGGCCGGGGCCCTCGACATCGTGGTGACCGGGACGGTGCACGCATGATCTTCGGCAGCCAGATCCCGACGTTCGCAACCCAGCCAGCCCCCGGGCAGCGCCCGTACGCCACGGCCCCCGGGGTCAAGGCCGCTTTCCTCGGCGACTCCATCACGCACGGCTCGAACGCGGCAGCGGGGCGCCGATGGGTGGACCAGCTTCCCCGCATCCTCGGCACCTCGCTCGTCTCGTCCAAGTCGATGGAGAAGGGCGTCCCGGGCCAGACCTCGGCGCAGATGCTCGCCCGCTACGCCACCGATGTCCGGGCCAACGGCGCACAGGTGCTGTTCCTGCTCGCCGGGACCAACGACGCCAACCAAGGCGTCCCCCTGGCAACCTACGCGGCGAACATCAAGGCGATCGTGGCCGAGGCCCGAAAGGACGGCATACCGGTCATCATCGGGACGGTCCCGCCGTTCGGCGCGAGCGCCGTGACCACGGCGAAATCCCTCCTCGTGGCCCAGTACAACGCGTGGATCAACGCGTGGGCGCCATCTAACGGTGTCCGAGTCGCGGCAGTCAACGCCGGACTTGTCGCCTCGGGCGCGGAAACCATGCTCTCCGGGTACGACTCCGGGGACGGCATCCACCCCGAGACGCAGGGCCACCAGAAGATCGCCCAAGCGTTCGCCACCGCGTTCAACGGCCTCGCCACCCCGCTGCACGTGGTCCAGACCGTGACCGCATTCAACATGATCAGCAACCCGCTATTCCTGTCGAACTACTCCGGCCCATGGTTCGAGCAGTCCGGCGGAACCGGGACGGCACCCACCGTATCTGTCGCCGCCGATACGACCGGCACGCTCGCCGCCGGCCAGTGGGGCACCGTGGCGTGGAACGCCACGACGGGCGGCACCCGCTACCGGGTGTGCACCCTGACCACGGGGTTCGCCCCCGGCGACACGCTGCTGGTGACGGCGCGGACCCTCATCACAGACATTGGCGGCGGCTACCTCACCGCCATGCAGGGTGCGGCGCCGACAGCGGACTTCTCGGTCCGCATGTTCAAGAGCAGCGACATGACGACGCTCTACAACTTCAACGGCCCCTCGGCGGTCCTCAACCCCGGCCCCATCTGCGACCTGTTCACAGTCCCGGCCGCGACCACATCGCTGACCTTCGGCACCCGCATGACGATCCCCACCGGGCTGAACGTGAACTTCCAGATCGGCGAGGTCGGCGTGTTCAACGTAACCGGCCTCACCGACCTGCTCGGGCTGGTCTAAGAGCCGAGGGCCTTCGCCACAGCTTGACCGAGGTACGTGTGACCGGCCGTGTTGGGGTGCACGTTGTCTGGGCCGATCAGCTCCGGGTGCCCGCCGAACAGCGGCCCGATGTCGAGATAGCGGCCGCCCACGGCCTCCACCGAGGACTTCACGGCTGCTTTCAGATCGGGGAACGAGGCGGCGCTGTCGTCGGCGCCGAGGATCGGTGAGACGGCGTAGATCTTCGCGTTCGGCAGGTCCTTGTGGAGTTCGGCGAACACCGCCTTGACGTTGGCCGCGAGTTCGGGCGTGAAGGTCTTCCCGTCGTTGCGGCCACCTGCCACGACCACGATGTCAGGGTTCGCTTTGACGGCCTCGGGGACCATCTGCAGGTAGTTGGGGCATGTGGTCCGGTTGCAGGCGTTCATGGCGTTGTCCGCGCCGACAGCGGCCAGGTAGCCGGTCCCTCCGCGCCCGAGGTTCACCACGTCCCATCCCTCAGCCGAGGCGAGCACATCAGTCCACGGATTGCCGGGCGCCGCGCCGAAGCCTTGCGTGTACGAGTCCCCGATGAATGCGGCGACCGGGATTTTCGCGTCCGGAGTCGATGGGAATAGGGCCCGCGGCGTGTACGCGACTTGCACGTTCCGGGCGACCGTCGGGCGGGCCGCGAAGGCAAACGCGACCACTGCGAGCGTGACGACGGCTAGCACGGCGAGGCCGATGAGCTTGGCGCGGCTTGGGCGCACGTTTCCCCCTGATTTACCCGACTTGTTGATCCCGATCATATCGGGCGAAAGGGGCATGACACATGCCAGCGGTTGTCTACGCCCCGGTCACACTGAACCCGTACCAGATCTACCTCTCCATCACGGGCATCGTCCTCGGCGCGGGCACGGACGTGAACGTGCAGGCGATCCGGGGTCTCCGGTCCCTGCTCGGGGTCCGCCAAGGGGATCAGCCGAAGGCGCAGCAGGACGGCACGTATCCCGGGTTCAACCTGCTCGGCTCCCGAACCGTGCAGGTGGACTGGCGCATCATCCGGCCCAGTGGGACCACCGAGGCCGCTTTGGCGCAGCTGTCGGCGGCGTGGCAGAACATCATCGACCCCTCCACCGTGATCCTCCGCGCCGGGGACTTCCTCCGCCAGTACGCCCTCGGGTCGAACACCCCCGTCTCCTCCATGCAGGTCCAGCTCCCCAACCGGGCGTACCCGCTGCTGGTGTTCGGGCGCCCGACGAAGATGGACCTGCCCATCGACACGTCGTTCCAGTGGGGCGACCTGACGATCCCCACGGAGTTCACCTGCACTGACGGGCTCGTCTACGACTCCAACATCGTCTACGCCTCCACCGGGCTGCCGAACCCCACGTCCGGGCTCACGTTCAACGCCACCCCGAACTTCGTCTTCGGCGCGAGCTCGGGCGGCACCCTGACCCTGAACAACACCGGCCTCTACGCCACCGCGCCGTTCTTCAAGATCACCGGCCCCTGCACCAACCCGGCCATCGTCAACGCCACCACCGGCGCCCAGGTCAAGCTCAACACCACGTTGGGGGCGTCCGACACGATCACCGTGGACTGCCAGAACGGTGCGGTCACGTTGAACGGGTCCGCGAACCGGAACAACATCGTGGACCCGGCCTCGACGTTCTTCACCGTCGCCCCGGGCAGCACCACCATCCGGTTCACCTCCACGGACGGCACTGCCATCGCCGGGACACTGACCGGCTACCTGCTGCCCGCCTACTCCACCGTCTAAAAGGGGGCCCTCGTGGCGTTCGTCACCGCCTCCGCGTGGGACTTCAACACCAACACCCTGCTCACCCACCTGCCGTTCGTGACCGCCGACTACGGGGTGCGGCTGAACGACGCCGGGGAACTGTCCCTGAGCATCGACCTTGCGGATGCCCGCACGTCCTCCCCCGCATCGGTGATCCAGTCGTTGGGTGGCAACCCGTTCAAGATCCTGTTCCACGTTGGCTCGCAGATCATGCACGCCGGGTTCGTGTACCGCAGCGAACTCACCTCGGACACGTCTAACGGAATGCTCCTGAAGCTTTCCGGGGCCGGGCTGACCTCGGCGTTGGCGGAGATGGCCTCCACCGTCACCTACAACACCGCCATCAGCCCCGCACAGCTGATCGCGACCGTACTGAACAACGTGCAGGCCAACCGGGGCCAGAACCTCTTCATCACCCCGCAGCTGTCCCTGTCGAACCCGCCGGCGCCCATCACCCCGAACTACGCCTCCACCCAGTACGTGACCGCCGCGCAGATCCTCGCGGACATGACCGCCGCCGTCGTCCCCGGCACCGGCGGCATCGACTGGTGGCTCGCCCACCAGTTCAACACCGCATCCCAGCCCGTCCACACCATGTTCATCAACGCCCCAAGGGCGGGCCGGGACAAGAACTCCTCCGGCTGGTCCGTGGACCTCACAAGGGCCCTGTCGTGGAAGTGGTCCACCGACGCCCAGCGCATGGGGAACCAGGCGATCGTCGTCGGCGCCGGGTCCGGGGGCGCCCAGCCGAAGTCCGTCAAGACCAGCAACCGCCCGTACGGGGGCCTCGGCCAGTCGCCCCTGTTCCAGCAGGTGTACCAGTTCTCGCAGATCAGCCAGCAGGCGCAGCTGGACAACATCGCCAACGGCCTCGTCACCGTGTTCGGGCAGCCCCCCGCCGCGCCCACGGTGGTGCTGCCGATCGACCACCCGACCCTGCCCCTCGGCGGTGTGTCCATCGGGGACGACGTTCTCCTGCAGGCCCCGGCATGCCAGTGGTTCCCGAACGGGCTCGCCCAGTGGTGGCGGGTCGTCGCCTACAAGGTCAACCTCCCCTCCGAGGGTGTGCAGACCGTCGAGTACACGTTCAACACCCCGCCCGTGTTCTAAGGAGGCCGCGTGCCGAACCCGCTGCTGCCACCTCAATACGACCTCTCCCAGCGCCTCAACACCATCGAGCGCACCCTCGCGAATCTCACCACCAGCCCTTCCCTGCTCAACGCCTCCACCGGTCAGGGCGGCGGGAACCCCGGCATCACCATCGACGGCAACGGCGTCCACGCGTTCAACTCCGCCCAGCAGAACATCATCGGGATGCTCACCGCTGACGGGTCCATCACCGCGTACGACACCACCGGCTCCCCCGTGGTCCGCCTCGGCCCCCTCACCCAGACCAACCCCGGACACTACGGCCTCGAAGTCCTCTACAACGGCTCGTGGGCGCAGGTCGGCGCCGGGAACGTGGACTGGAACAACATCACCAACAAGCCCTCCACGTTCCCCCCCTCCGCGCACACACACCCCGGCACCGACATAACCTCGTCCGTGGCGCAGGCCACCGGCTCCCAGTACGGGTACTCCAACCCGGTCGGCGGCACCAGCTTCTACGCCATGTGGGTCGGCAACAACTCCGGGTACACGTTCGGCACCAACACCTCCAGCGCCCGGTACAAGACCAACGTCCGCCGGCACCGCATCCACCCCGAACGGGTCCTCAACCTCAAACCCGTCCGCTACGAGAAGACCCCCAACGAGGGCTACGTCGAATACGGCTTGATCGCGGAGCAGGTGCTCGAATCCGGGGTGCCCGAGCTCGTGCAGTGGATGAACGGCAAGGTCCACGGCCTCCGCTACGACCTCCTCTCCGTCGCCCTCCTCGAAGTCGTCAAACACCAGGACCAGCGCATCGCAGCGCTCGAACGCGGCGAGAAGCACACCCCCAAGAAACCGTGGCACGACCCCGAAACCAAAGCCAACAACCCGCCACCGTTCCCCGAGCCCACCCACCCGTACACCATCAAGGAAGACTGATACATGTCCGTGGGATATTCCATCGGCAAGGGAGACATCGACCTCGCACTCGGTGCCCTCGCGACCGACACGCGGGACATGCTCACCCGCGGCAGCCAGGTCGTCAACTGCCTCGCGACACTGACCGACGTGCAGCTGCAGAACATGGGTTACTCGGCCGCGGAGGTGACCCTGATCCGTGCGGTGCAGACGGACGTGAACACGCTGCTGGCCGTGTTCCCCGGCACTCAGGCGCTGCCGACCGCGCACAACTTCCTCGCGAACCTCTCCCAGCTGTACGGCGCCAAGTAGCGCCCTAGCCTTTCCATCCGCACGACCCCCTCAACGGGGGTCTTCTTGTTTAAGGAGCCCTCGTTTTGGCAGTTAGCCAGATCCCGTTCGCACTCCAGAACGGGTCACACAGTGCCGCCCTGTTCCGGCAGGCCGTGTCCTCCGTCGTCCCCAACGGCGGCGGCCTCGTCCAGACCGGGGACCTCGCCGTCACCCAGACCGGCACCCCCTCCATGGCCGTCGTCGTCGGCGTCGGCCGCGCATGGGTGCCCGGCACCAACGTCGCCAACTTCTCCGGCACCACCTACTCCGCGCAGGCCCAGTACTTCGCCCTCAACGACGCCAACGTCACGTTGACGATCGCCGCCGCGGACCCCACCAACCCGCGCATCGACATCGTCTGCCTCACCGTCAACGACTCCCAGTACACCGGCTCCACGAACAACGCGGCCCTGCAGGTCATCACCGGCACACCCGCCCCCACACCCGCCGCCCCCGCTGCCCCCGCCAACACGCTCGTGCTCGCACAGGTGTCCGTCGCCGCGAACGCCCCCTCCATCATCAACGCGAACATCAGCGCACCCACCACACCCCTGCACGCCATCAACCCCTCCTACGGCAACGGCACCGCCTACACCCCCATCTGGACCGGGGCAACGAACTTCGGCTCCGGCGGGTCCATGAGCGGAACCTACTGGCTCCGCGGGGACATGGTCACCGTCCGCGCGAAAGTCGTCTCCGGCACCGGCGCGTCCCTCGGGACAGGCGTCATCGCATTCCCCCTCCCCGCCAACCTCCCCCTCCTCAGCGGGCAGCTCGTCCTCGGCACCGGCGCGTTCCAGACATCCGGCGGCGTGATCCGCACACTGACCTGCTACGCCGCGAGCTCCACAACCTGCTCCGTGTGGGCGCCCACAACCCCGATCTCCACCCCGGGGAGCGCGGGCTACCCGTTCGCCGCCGGCGACAGCATCGAAGCGCTCATCACCTACCAGACGAACCCCGCCTGACGCCATGGACTGGGTAGCCATCAGCGCCGTGTCCGGCGCCATCCTCGCCGGATCCACCATCAGCGTGTTCATCTTCCGGCACCTGCACCCCCGCATCGTCGCCGCCCGCCAATTCTGGCAGCACCTCGTCGGAGTCCCCGCCAACACCGTCACCGGGCAGCAGGAAATCCCCGGCCTCTTCGAACGCCTCGTCAACCTCGAACAGCGCCTCGAGGAACGCCTCGACCAGCAGGACGAAGCGCTCGCGAAACAGGATGAGGTGCTCGGGGTGATCCGCCACGAGGTCGAGTTCAACAACGGCTCCTCCGTGAAGGACGCGGTGCGCCGCATCGAAACCAAGCTGAAAGACCATCTGGAGGGCACATGAGCCTGAACGGGTACGACATCTCCGCCTACCAGGGCGCCCTCGACATCAACGCTGTGCCCGCGGATTTCGTGATCATCAAGTCCACGGGCGGGGACGGGTACGTGAACCCGAACTGGCGTGCACAGCTGGCCGCGGCGAAGGCGGCCGGGAGGCTGGCCGGGATCTACCACTTCGCCCGTGATGGGTTCACGGCGGCCACCGCGCATTCGGAGGCGCAGTGGTTCATCCGCAACTGCGCTGACGTGCTCGACGGCACCGTGGTCGTGTACCTCGACTGGGAGGGCGACAACGTCGGGGACGTGGGCTACGCGAAGGCGTGGCTGGATGAGGTAACCGCTGCCACCGGGGTGAAGCCCCTCATCTACGCCTCGTACGCGACGATCACCGCCTACGACTGGTCCAGTGTGGCCAACGCCAACTACGGGCTGTGGGAGTCCGCGTACGTCCTCGGCTACCAGAAGATCCCAGGCTACAACCCGCCGTCCGGGCGTGCCCCGATCCCGTACTGGAACACGGTCGCGGAGTGGCAGTACACCTCGGCGGGCCAGCTCCCGGGGTGGCCGAACGACCTCGACCTCGACATCTTCTACGGCGACGCCACCACGTGGGCCGCCTACGCCGCGAAGAACGGCACCATCACCCCCCAAGCAGCAACCGTGACCCCCATGGAGGAAGACATCGTGGCAACCATCGATGACCTCAAGAACGTCCTGATGGACGAAGGAATCCAAGAGGCAATCGCCGCGAAGGTCTGGAGCGGCCCCGGCTCGTGGGTGAACAACCGCCGCCTCGGCCACCCGGAGTACGCGGAGACGATCCTCGGCTCACTAGAGGACCGCATCCTCACCGAACTCCTCCCCGCAGCGCTGAAGGACCCGGCCGTGCTGGACGCGATCGCGTCGGCCGTTCTGAACAAGGAGATCCCGTGGCACGGGTTCGACGGGAACGTCCCCACCAGCGGCCGGACCACCACGAACCTCGGCACCACCATCTCCTACTCCGACGCGAACTTCGTCGGCCTGCAGAACCTCGTGAAGGCCATTCAGGGCACCGACCCGGCCGTCATCGCCAAGGCCATCGTGTCCCTGCTGCCGTCCCCGTCCAGTGTGGACGGGAAGGCTGTGGCGCTCGAACTGATCAAGATCCTCAACGCGGGCTCGTCCGCAGCTTAGAAAGGGCACATCGTGGCACTCACAGTCCACCCCCAGGTCAAGTCCGGCGCGAACTGGGCGTCCTACGCCACTCTCGGCCTGACCCTGCTCAACTCGATCACCCCGGACATGCTGTCTGGTCTGGGCAAGTGGGAGCCGCTGGTGAACGGCGCCGTGGTGATCCTCGGCTTCGTCCTCGGCTCGATCGCGTCGAAGGGCAGCGCCCCGGCTGAGCCCGCGCCCGCTGAGCCCGATCCTGCCCCGGCGGTTGACCCGGTCGACGTGGCCAAGGCCATCCCCGCCGTCGCCGCGCAGCTCGCCGCCAACACGGCACCCGCAACGCCCGAGCTCGTCACCGTGGGCTCCACGCCCGCCGCATAGCAAATGGCCCCCGCTCCATACTGGAGTGGGGGCCATTCTCGCGTTTTGGCGACCGAGTCCGCCGAAGGACTCGGTTTTATAGACTAACCTCGATGATCTTGGCGTTCGGGTTGATCATCTTGAGGCCAGCGATCGGATCGATATGTGTGTGGTCTTCGGGCTTGAGTGGCTTCACGCTCACGAATTCGCCATGTTCGGGGTAAAGCGATTCGAGGAACGCGTGAACCTTCGCCTCGGAGTCGATGCCGTCCGGAACGCTGACCTTGGCAAGCTCGGGGAGCTGCTCCCGAAGATGCGGCTCGCACTCGCGGGAGGCGCGGGGGAGTTCATGGGTGAATAGGTCGTCGCCTGTCATGAAGTTCAGGATGCGATAGATCCCGTCTATGTGACTGGGGGAGACGAGACGCCCGGTTGTGACACTCAAGACGTCGCCAATGTGGAAGACACCGGGTTCCTGCTGCTGGCTCATGATGGTTGATCCTATCGCTCGGGGAGCTGCAGAACCCCGCACCAACACTCGCATGCGAACCCCTGCCGTATTCCCCAAGCTTACCACCGCCAACAGTCGTTTTGGTGGATAGGGACAGTCTTTCTGCTACACTGTTCCTGTACCACCCCAGAGCGCCGCTCCGACTCGGCGCCGCGGGAACGTGCGGTGGATGTGTTCCCGGCACGGCCCGACCTAGACGGCCACCACCAGCACAGCAAGAAACGCAGCGCCAGCCGAGCGTCAGAGGTAGGCACAGGGCACGGGAGATTGCCTCCGTATGGTGGACGGCCAAGCCCAAACAAGAAGCCCCCGGCTCCAGCAATGGAGACCGGGGGCTTTCTTGCGTATCCCGCTACAGGACCAACCGAGTCTACGCCGCTCAGCCGAAGAACAGGATGACCAAGAACCGGATGATCAGGTACAGGACGAACGCGGCGATCGGCGACGCGATGATCCACAACGGGATGATGATCCCCCACGCATGCCGCTTCTTCGGGCGGGCGTACGGCATCTGCTGCCACCGCGGATCCCACTGAGGCTGAGCCATGGGACGATCGTCCGCCACCTCTGCTCAGCCCGTCAAGACCTCACTCGTCCTCCACGTCCGGGTCCGGCTGCTCCAGCTCCTCCGGCCGCATCGCCGTCTCTATGTGACGAACGCCCTCGATCTGGGCCTCAGGCATCAGGTGACCATAGACCTTATCGACCATCGACGTGTTCGCGTGCCCGAGCCTCCGGGCGACTTTGAAGAGGTCGAACCCCGATTGGATCAGCCACGACGCTGACGTGTGCCGGAGGTCGTGAATGGTGGGGTCCGCGGTGAAGTCAGGGCGGACATCCCGCAGCTTCTCGATCCGCTCCTTGTAAAGGCTGTAGAACACGGACTGCCGCACCCTCGACCCCCGCTCGTTGGTGAACAGCAGGTCATCCGGTGAGCGGCCCTCAGCGAGGCCCCTGAGGCTCTCCGCGAGCGGGTCCGGCAAACTGATCGTCCGCTTCGCTGACGGCGACTTAGGCGGCCCCACAATCCACTCAGACGTGCCAACACGCTTCCAGGATTTGTTGATCCTCACGGTCGCCGGCCGCGCATCGAAGTTCACGTCCCGGATCGTCACCGCCGTCGCCTCACTGAACCGCGCCCCGGTCACAACCAGGAACGTCAGGAACGGCTGGTATCTGTCGGGCATGGCGTCCCGGATCAGGACGAACTCATCGAACCTGAGGAACCGGATCATGTCCTCCGCATGCTCGGTGGACGGAAGGTCCACGTTCCGGCACGGGTTCGACGGGATGCGCGACGGAACGCACCGCTCGAGAGCGCTCGACAGCAGGCCGTGGACGTTCCGTATGGTCTTCGGGGCGAGCTTCTTCTTCAGCATGCCGCGCACCCAGTCCACAATGTGCTGCTCGGACAGCTCGCCCACCGGGACGGCGCCGATGGAGTCCTTGACGTGGAGCCGCAGCATGGACTGGTAGCGGGCCATGGTCCCGCCGTGCGGTTTCAGCAGGAGCCCGATGTGGTCCTCGACGGCTTGCGCGACCGTGTACGCCCCATCCTTCAAGGCCCGGTAGGATTTGGCGGCCGCATCCCAGGATCCTGTCTGGTCGATGAGCCGTTCCCACACATTGGCGTCGTGCTCCGAGTAGACGGTGTGGCCTTGTTGTTTGCCGTTTTCCCGCCAGAGGAGCTGGATGGTGACCGTGCCGTCCTTACGGGTCCGGGTACGTCTCGAAACCACCTATGCGACCTTCCAGCATTCGTCGGTGCACTCGCGCTTCCAGTCGCCGTCGTGCTGTGGGAGCCCGACGTATTCGAGCTTGTCGAACAGCCCGTCGATGCCGCCAGCATCCTCGACGGCTCTGAGGAACCATTTCCCCTTCTCCGTGACCCATGAGGAGTAGAGCGAGGTTCCGTGGTCGATCAGATCGGCATCCTGGATGGCGTTGACGACGATCTGCATTGCCCCGAGGTTGCCGCCGAACAGGTCTTCAAGACCGGCCCGGGGGCGCTCCTGCCAGTCCTTGGCGAAGTGGGCGACGATAGCGTGAACGAGGGCGCCGGCCTCTTCGGAGTACCCGCACCCGCACCCGGTCACGTCGTCCATGAGGATCTTGTACAGGTGCTCGTCACGATGAGCGCTCACGCCCGAGCCTCCTCAGCCTTGGCGCGGAGCCAGTTACGAGCGTCCCCGGCCCTGTTGGTCTCCAGTCGCTGGACCCAACCTGTCGAAGGGTTCCAGTCGCCATTTGGCGTGTTGTAGACGATGGCGTGATACTCGGCCAGCTTGGCTACGCGCTCAGTCTCGGCCTTCGCTGCCAGCGCTTCGAGGATCACGGGCAGGGCGGCTTTGACGACAATCCCCGCATCCTCCGCGTACAGCCCCGCCGTGGTCAGGAAGTCCTTGTAGTGCTCGTGGAGAGCCAGAGCCCCCGCTTCGATCGCGGTCGACAGGTCCAGATCGGTCATGCCGCGCCCTCTCGTCCCTTGTGGCTCCAGATTGACTGCCTGGTCTCGATGACTGTGACGCGCCGGTCCTCCAAGATGACTTCGGAGCGCATGTCGTAGTCCTCGGTTGCCGCCACGAGGTCGCGAAGGTCTTCGAGTGTGATGCCCGGACGCAGGAAGTTACGCTGGACGTAGACCTTACGTTTCGTGGTCGTCTGCTCTTTGGCGAGCTTCCCCATACCGCGCCCCTCCGGCGTCAACAGCCCGCTCAGATGGGGCTTCCTAGGCTCTATTCTACGGATTCGCGTCAACAGAATCGAATCTCGTGTCAACTTACATGTGCGTAAGATGGCCTAGATCCGCATGATTCCGGGGTTTTCACCGGTGCCCGAGGAGGGACTCGAACCCTCCCGGAACCCCCGGAATCATGCGGAAGTTCCCGGAACGACAGGACTGTCCACTACAGGTACTGGAATAGGACTACCTGAAACTACCCAAAAGCGTGACACCGTCAACACACCCCCGGTACCCGATACCCCGCGTATCAGACAGAGTTCCTGAGGCAATTTGCAGCCCTCAGTGGTGCCCGAAGAGCGCGGCCGCGCACCCGAACAGCACCACGACCAGCACAATGAACAGGACAGCCATCCACGCCAGCTTCATCAGGTTCCCCGCCAGCGACGCCGCAGCCTCCCCCGCCGAACGCTCCGGGGCCGCCACCTGCCGCTTGGCGTCCCCCGTCGACTTCTCGAGGAGCACGTTGCCCGTCTCCCGGTCGAACCCGCGGCGGACGAAACCCGCCCTCGCCACGTTCGCGTCGAAGTCCTCCGGGGTGTCCTCGCACGTGAACCGGGCCACCGCCGTCCCGGCCGCGTCGAACACCTCCACGTCCCGGTAGCTGAACTCCAGCTCCCCATGCGACGTGCCCACCTTCACCGGCGTCACCGGCCCAACAACCGCCCTGTACACCTCACTGCGCCCTTTCCTTTTCAGCCTGATCCATCATGAAACGCGCCAACGATGTCAGCGTGTGCTTCGCTATCTCCGGCAGCTCCCCGGCGTCCCGGATCGTGAAGTCCCGCTCCGCCCCGTGGATGCCGACATCCAGCCCGAGCGTCCGCCCGAGCGCGAGGAGCACCTCCGTCTCCGACACGCCGAGGCCCTTCGCGAACCCCCGGATCGTCTCCGGCGACGGGAACTCCCGCCGCGGCCGGTTCCCCGGGTTCGTCCACAGCTGCCACGTGTTCCTCTTGATCCCCGAATCGTCCTCAAGCTCCTGATTCGAGCGCGCCCCACGATGCAGGCCCACAAGGTCAGCGAAACTACCAGCCACCGCAATCCCTCCAACCACTCTCAACAGTCATCCGGTCAGCCTAACGGGAACGCAGTCGGTATACCCGTCACCCGCACAGGCAAACCGGCCCCAGAACCACCCAAGCTTCTACACGGGCTCCGGGGCCAAATCAGGGAGGTGATCCTCCCCGGGCGCGACGTTCCACTGCTTCACCAGCACCGTGCCCATATCGAGCAGGGTCATCTTCGCCACGTCCGGCAGCGCCCCAGCGCCCGGGATCACCAGGTCATCGGAGTCGGAGACGTTCAGGCCCAGCTGCGCGGCCATGGACAGCACCACGTCCCGCTCAGCCACCCCCAACGCCTTCGCCATGGCGATAATGGTCGCCGGCGTCGGGAACCCCATCGGGGAGGACACCTTGTGGCCCCGCTCCACCGCGTGCTGATGACGGGGCGCCGACCACTTCGCCCACGTGGTGACCTTCACCAAACCGTCCGTGCGCCGCTCCAGCTCATACAGGGACGCGTTGCCCCGCCTGAGCTCTATGAGTTCGGCGAATGTGACAGCCAAACCGGACCACCTTCCTCCAGTGCATGAATGTTGCCTCCGAGTTCACAAAGGGATCACCTTGACGTTCTCCCCCGCCCACGGGAATCCGGCGCAGTGCCGCCCGCACACCTCAAGGAGGGTCTGCTCCAGAGGGGTGAGCCCGATGAGCCTTGCGGTGAATGTGTCGAAATCGACTCCGCACCACGCGGCCGCTTCTCTCAGCGACCGGGATCTGACCATGGATTCGAGCATCACCCGGAACGGCAGCAGGGCCATGCCCACCGCCCTTTGAACCGCTATCTCCTGCCGGTTCTTCTCCCACTTCGAGTCCGGCGCACCGTGCCCGCCGATCTTGTGGAAGCTCTCGTGCATCACGGTGCACCTGGCCACCTGCGGAGGTAGCCCCTTCTGCACCCACACGGCCCCGGTCTCCCGGTCGTACAACCCCAGCGGACCCCCAAGGTCCGCCGCAAGCGCAGCCACGCTCATCGCCCTGTCCCCTACTTCGCGATCCGGGGACCCCAGTTATCCCCGACTGCACAAAAGTCTCCTCTGAGCACATAAGGGATTCCAGTCAAAAAGGCGCAAGATTTGCGCAGCCGGAGTCAAGCAGTTTGACAAGCTACGATTGAGGGTTGGGCTTCTTCGGGGTGCCGGGCCGGTCCCTCGCGGCCGCGAGGTGCGGCAGTGGCGGCCGGAGCCTCACCACGTTCTTCTCACGAGAGACAGGGTCCTCTTCCACAGGGTCCGTCTTCTTCTCTTCACGGTTGTCGTCTTCCTCACCGGTTGCTGCTGCACGGTTGTCCTCCAGGAACGCCAGTACGACTTTGGTGACAGCTTCCCGCTGCCTCGGGTTCAGGGTCTCGGACCCTTGCGGGAGGTGGAAGGGTTCCACCTCTTCGTCGGTGCCGGTGACCAGCTTGTGGAAGCCGGCCTCGGTCATTTCGGTGTCCGCGTCTAGTTTGGTGAGCGCGGCCATGAGCTTCGCCTTCGATGAAGGCTGGGGCGTCCTGAGCCCGGTGATGATGTCCGATACGGCTGTTGTGGACATCCCGGCGTCTTTGGCGAGCTGGCGGATCGAGGTGTACCCCGATGCCCTCATCGCCTTCTGCCACCGCTCGGGAACGCTTGCCATGGCTTCACTGTCCTTCCGCCCGTGGTACTGGTCAACCGTCAGGCTACCGGCGACTGTCCAGAAATGTCGGTCAAATCCGGTGCGGATTCTCGGGTTTTCGGTGGCGCCCGCCTGTCCAGCCGGACACTTTCGGCCCGTGCCGCTACTGGCGGGTCACTTGGCGTGGTACTCAGTCGCCGTTCCGCACCATGTCGCGGATACCCACGAGTAGGGGTGCCGTGGTGGGGCCGGAGTACCTAGTCGTGGTCTCGGCCACTTGGGAACCCCCGATCCGGGTACGCATCCGTTCGCTTCGGTCGTCATGCCCCAAGACTCCGGGCAACCGTCCAAGCCCGTCAACGTCCGGGGCAGTCGAGTTGTCCAGTAAGAACAGCCGTGTGATTTAGGGCCTCCCGCACCAGCTCTGGAGATTCTTCGAAAAATTCCAGTGCCGGGACTGGACAACACCGTCCAACTGGTGTCCAATAGAAGTACCCCAACCGGACAGGAGAAACCCCGATGATGAAGCGTTCAGCCGTCCACCACGGATACCCGGAAGGAGCAACCGCCTCCGGGTTCATCGGGGCCGGCGGCACCGCCCGGTTCTCATGGACCGGACAAGTGTGGCGGCCCGAGGGGCGCACCGACGCCGCCGTGTTCGCCGGATCCCTCACCGACCACGAACTCCGCACCCGCATGCACCCCGACCTCAACACCATCCTCCGGCTCGGCGGACACTGGGCCGCCCACCAGCAGCACACCATCGAAGACGACTAAGGAAGGACCACCGTGCAGAAGCAGCCAGAGACCATCGCCGCCGACGTGACACCCGGCGCAGTCATCTACCACGACACCGAGAACACCACCTGGTTCGTCCTCTCCGTCCCCAAGAGGTGGGGCGAGCGGTGGACCCTCGGCAACCTGACCGGGGTCCGCACCGCCGACCTCCGCACCCCCCGCTGGAGGTTCCTGTGAGCGTCCGCATATGGGTCGAGCTCCGCGACCCCCGCCACCTGCAGAAGTTCATGGCGAACAAGGGCCTGTCCGTCCGCGACCTCACCGATCTGGTGAACCGGGACCTGCGCCGGCGCCGCGCCAAGAACCGCCGCACCGTCTCCAAGTCCACGATTGGTAACCTGCGTTCGGGGGCCGCGAAGACCACCGACCCGGAAGTCGCCCTCGCCATCGCGGAGGTACTCGACGCGCCCCGCGACATCTTGTTCTGCGACCGAGTGTCCAATTACAGTACTGGTACCAAACATGAGAGGGCCGCGTGATGGACGCCGAACGCGACGAACTGGCCGAATTGATCCGCCGTATTGACGGACCCGCGACCCTCGGCGGGCTGGAAGTTGCCGACGCGATCATCGCCGCTGGGTACCGCAAGTTCCCCACCATCACCACACTCGCCCAGCTCGAAGCCCTCCCCGCCGGGACCAGCATCATGACCAGCACCGGCCTCATCTACCAGAAAACCGGCCAACCGGGCGCCCGCTACCAATGGCGCTCCATCGAAGGCCACGACGCCACCACCGAACGCATCGCCACCCAAGGCCCCCACATCATCCTTACCCCCCGGAGAACCCGTTGACCCTCGCCACCCTCTGCGAAGCCCTCACCGCCATCACCAGCAGCTCGAGAACCCTCGCCGACACCATCGCCCACATCAACACCCTCATGGAGACCCGATGATCCGCCGCATCTTCGCCCGCCAGCACGCACACCTCTGGACCTTCGCCCGACGACTGGCCGACTACCAGCACCTCGACTTCGACAACCCCCACCGCGGCACCGGCCGGCACCGTGCCGATGACTGACCCGGAACCCATCTACACAGCCCAGCAAGTAGCAGCGCTGTTCCAGATCAACCCGGAGACGGTGTTCCGCCGGATCCGCTCCGGCCAGTGGCCATACCTCCGGCTCGGCCCCAGGTGCTACCGCTTCACCGAGAAGCACATCGAGGCCATCCTCCAGCTCCATGAGAAGCAGCCAGTCGAACACCGCCCATCCCGCCGCAGACGCACCATCTGAAGGAGGACACCATGTTCACCGACCCGCACACCCAGACCGGATCCGACGACGAGGTCAGCCAGCTCTCGTGGGAGACGTACCCGCCGCGACCCCGCATCTGGGCCGACCGCGAAGAGAACGGCTCAGGGTTCATCACCTGGCACCTCCGCCTCCCCGATGGGTCCAGCTACGCGTACGACTCCCACGCCGAAGCAGCCGAAGCCCTCCGCGTCCTCACCGAAACGAACAGGGCAGTGGCGGCATGAGCACCATGTACAGGGTTGTCCGGTCCGCCGTCCGCCTCACCGTCATGTGCATCGCCCTCACCGTCATGGCCGTATCAGTCCTCGGAACCGTGTTCCTCGGCCTCACCATCCTCCAAGGAGTGTTCAAGTGATCAAGACAGGCAGCCGGGTGCGCGTCACCGGCAACGGCGAAGGAACCGTCATCGCCTTCCACGAGGCCAGCGCACTCTTCCACGTCGTACTCGACGGTCACAGGTACGACAGCCCCGCATGGGACGGCCTCGACCCGTGGCACCTGTTCTTCGCAGAAGAGCTGGAGCTCATCCCGTGAGCGCCTTCCCAAACCCCACGAAACCGTCAGGAGCAGTCATGGCAACCATCAAGCCCGGTAGCGACGCGTGGGATCGCTTCTGGGACAAGGTCGAGAAAACCGAAGGCTGCTGGAACTGGACGGGGGCCAAAGATAACCACGGCTACGGCAACGTCCGGGTGAACAAGCTTTACACGAAGGCGCACCGAGTCAGCTTCGCGGCGACCCATGGCCCCATTCCAGAGGGCATGCTCATCGACCACAAGTGCCATACCCCCTCATGTGTTCGGCCGGATCACCTGAGGCTCGCCACGCCAAAGCAGAACGGCGAAAACCAGATCCGTGCCCACTGCCGAAACAAGTCCTCAGGAATCCGTGGCGTCACTTGGGATCAGAAGAAAAACAGCTGGAGAGCCCAGGTCGGGCACAACGGAAAACAACTCTACTGCGGGCTCTACTCAACCATGGCGGAGGCGGAAGCCGCCGCTATCGCTAAGCGAAACGAGCTCTACACGCACAACGACGCAGACCGTCGAGAGGCAGCAAAATGACCATCATCAAGCCCGGATCTGAGACTTGGACGCGCCTGATCACCGCCAGCAAGGTCCCCGCGATCCTCGGCGTATCGCCGTACTCTGACTCGTTCACCGTCTTTCATGAGATGAAGGGCAACATCCCCGGGTTCGACGGCAACAGCGCCACCGAACGCGGCACCTACCTCGAACCGGCCGCACTCGCCTGGTTCCGCGACACGCACCCCGACCTGATCTTCACCCCCTCCCAGACCGTGTTCCACCCCGAGCACGACACGTGGGCGGCCACCCCAGACGGGTTCACCGGCGACCGCGGCCTCGTGGAGGCCAAGACCGCCCAGTACTCCGACAGCTGGGGCCGACAGCGCACCGCCGAAGTCCCCACGGACTACCTCGCCCAGACCGCGTGGCAGCTCATCGTCACCGGCGCGGATAAGGTCTACGTCCCGGTGATCTTCGGCCAGCCCTTCGAATTCAGGCTCTATGTCGTCACCCGCGAGGACGTGGCCGCGTTCATCCCCGGCATCATCACCGCCGTCCGCGACTTCGAGGCACGCCTCGCCGCCAACAACGCACCCGAGCCGACCGGGCCGGCCGCTTACGACGCCGCCCGCGCCCTCCACCCGGGCATCGTCCGCAAATCCGAAGCCCCCATCAGCGACGACGTGGCCCTCGAATACATCGACGCGGTCACCGCCGAGAAGGAAGCCGAGGCCCGCGCCAAGGTCGCCAAGGCACGGCTGGCCGACGCCATGGGAGACGCGCAGCACGCCTTCTGGGCCGGGGCCAAGATCGCCTCCCGCATCTCCAAGAATGGCGGCACGCCCTACGTGCAAGCCGCTAGGACCCTCCCCATCACCACGAAAGAGGTCGCAGCATGAGCACCACGCCACTCGCCATCGCAGACAACCAGACCGAGTTTACCCAAGGCCAGGTCGCCACCCTCCGCCAGATCGGGGTGGACAACGCCACCCGCGAAGACCTCGCCGTGTTCTTCCACGTCGTCCGCCGCACCGGGCTCGACCCGTTCGCACGGCAGATCTACATGGTGGGCCGCTGGTCGAAGCAGGGCACGAAGTTCACGATCCAGACCGGGATCGACGGGTACCGGCTCATCGCCCGCCGCGCCGTTGACCGAACCCGCGAAACCCTCGGCTACGAGGACACCCTGTGGTGCGGCACGGACGGCAAGTGGGTTGACGTTTGGCTGTCCAAGGAACCACCGGCAGCGGCCAAGGTTACTGTTCTCCGCAATGGTTCCCCGTACTCGGCGGTGGCCCTGTTCAGCGAGTACGCGCAGACCACCAAGGATGGGTCGCTGACGCAGATGTGGAGGGAGAAGGGCGCCCTGATGATCGCTAAGTGCGCCGAGGCCCTCGCCCTCCGCAAAGCGTTCCCGCAAGACCTCTCCGGCCTGTACACGGCGGAGGAGATGGCGCAGGCGGACAACGACTACATCCCCGCCCCGGCACCGGAACGTGTCGCCCCGGTCCAGCAGCGCCGCACCTCGGCCGAGAAGCTGGCCGCCGCGCTCCCCCAGGCTGAACCAGAAGTCGACTGGTACGCCGAAGTGGACGCAGCTGGCGGGGACTTCGACCTGATCCGCGGCATCTACGGCAGGGCGAGCGGCATGAACGCTGACCCGGCGGTCCTCGCCTACATCAAGCAGGCCGGGGACGACGCGCTCACCACCCCGAAGGCCGACGTGCACACCGGCGAACTCGTGGAAGACGAAGCCGTGGCATGAGACGAGACCTCCGCCGAGCGCTGCCCAGCTACCAGCTCCGCCTCTGTGGAAAGACCTACGCCGCGACCCTCGGGATCGCGAAGAACCTCAAGCGGGAGATAGTCGCCCGCACCGGCCACGAAGACCAAGTCCGCTACTACTCCTGCCGATACGGCTCCTGGCACTGGACCACCATGCTCGACCAACCCGAACACCTGAAAGGCGCCTAACCACCATGACCGCAATCACCATCATCGGGAACCTGACCAACGACCCCGAGCTCAGGTTCACCCCCAGCGGCGCGGCCGTCGCGAACTTCACCGTCGCACAGACCCCCCGCAGCTTCGACAAGACCCGCAACGAGTGGGTTGACGGGGAGACCCTGTTCCTCCGTGCCTCCATCTGGAAGGAAGCCGCCGAGAACGTCGCAGAGTCCCTCACGAAGGGTACGCGGGTCATCATCGCCGGGCGCCTCAAGTCCAGGTCCTACGAGACCAAGGATGGCGAGAAGCGCACCGTGATCGAGCTTGAGGTGGACGAGATCGGCCCGTCCTTGAAGTACGCCTCCGCGAAGGTCGCCCGGACGAGCGGGCCGGGGACCAAGCGCGGCGTGCAGCCCGCCCAGCAACAGTCGAACGGCTGGGGACAGCAGCAGGACGACCCGTGGGCGCAGCCCGCCGGCGACAACGAACCCCCCTTCTGATCGGCGGACCCATGAACCTCTACGACATCCTCAACCCGGTCGAGCTCGCGGATGCACTCCGCGACGGGCACGTCAGAGCACAGTCCCACCCGACGAAGCCGCTCACAATCCTGAACTACACCGAGAAGGCCCAGTTCGAGCGGGCGTGGAACAAGACCACGCTCACCTGCCGCGGCCTCATCGTCCACCAAGATCACCCGACCGTGCTGGCCCGGCCGTTCCCAAAGTTCTTCAACCACGACGAACCGGAGGCGGCGGACATCGGCCGCACCGGCCCAGTCACCGTCACGGACAAGCTCGACGGCTCGCTCGGGATCCTCTACCACGACGGCGACGATTGGGCGGTAGCCACCCGCGGGTCCTTCAACTCAGTGCAGGCACGCCACGCCACCGAACTTTACCGGCACCATTACGCCGACCGGTGGCGGCCAGACCCAGCCCTGACATACCTGTTCGAAATCGTGTTCCCCGCTAACCGGATCGTCGTTGATTACGGCGAAGTGGATGACCTGTTCCTGCTCGGAGCGGTCACCATCGAGTCCGGGCAGACATGGGAACCGGATCTCATCGAATACGCCAACGGGTGGCCCGGCCCTGTGACCGAGGTGTTCGACTACGACACCCTCGAACAAGCCCTCACCGCACCCCCGCGCTCGAATGCCGAGGGCTACGTGATCCACTTCCTCGCAACCGACGCCCGCGTGAAGGTCAAGCAGGAGGACTACAAGGCCCTCCACCGGATCGTGACCGGCTGGAACGAGCGAACCATCTGGGAACTCCTCAAAACGGACCACGACCCCATCCGCGGGATCATCGACAGCCTGCCCGACGAGTTCCATGCGTGGGCCACGAGCGTCATCAACGACCTCGAATCCGCGCACAACACGGTCCACCTCGAAGCGGTCCGCGGCCGTACCCTCGACCACCCAACCCCGCTGGACAAGGCGACGGATGAGGAGTGGGAGCCGTACGAGCACGTGAAAGGGCTGCCGTGGGCGGTCATCGTGGACATCGACGGGACGATCGCCAAGTGCGGGGACCGCGACATCTACGACGGCACCAAAGCCCACCTCGACACCCCACACGAGGATGTCATCGACCTGATCCTTTCCTACATCGCCGATGGCAACCGCGATGTCATCTTCATGACTGGCCGCGACGAGGAACATCGGGATGTCACCCGCGAATGGCTGACGCTCTGGTTCGGATGGCCCGACGCCCCGCTGCACATGCGGCCGGCCGGGGACAAGCGGCGCGACGACATCGTCAAGCACGAGCTGTTCAACCAGCACATCCGTGGGCGGCACAACGTGACCGCCGTCTTCGATGACCGGAACCAGGTCGTGGACATGTGGCGGGGCATGGGCCTCCGCTGCTATCAGGTCGCGCCGGGGAACTTCTGACCATGAACATCTACCTCTACACGCAACCCGCTGATACCGTTAGCAGTGGTCTTATTGACCGTCTTCACCAGTCGGGGCTTTCGTTCGAGGAGGTCCCGGTGGTGGGGAACGAGGACGCCAGAAGATGGCTGAAACTCGCCGGCCAGACGGTGCCGTGCGTCCGGTTCGTCCGCGACGGCGTCCCGTTCGTGAACCTCTCCGGGCCCGGCCTCGACTACCTCGAAGAAACGATCCGACACCTGAACCAGGAAGCAGCATGAGCACCCAGCAGACCGCCGAACGTATCGAGGACTTCGAGTTCCTGATGTCCGTGGGCGAGGACCCTCTCCGGGCTGTGGAGCGTGTGGGATGGCCTAGCCCGTCCGCCGCACAGGCCGCGCTCCGCAGGGCCGGGCATGCCGTCCCCCCAGCCCTCCACATGGCGGTCAAGGGCCAGCCGAAGCGGGCCGCATGACGTGCACCCACCCGCCTACCGATGCGTGGGCATATGCGCGTCATCGCAGAAGAAACGAAGAGCCGTGCAACGAGTCCCGGATCGCATGGGCGGCATACATGCGGCACTTCCGGTACCGCACCGGCCGCGTCGTCCGGAAACTCACCCCAGTCAAGAAAGGCGATCAAACGTGATCGTAACCGTGTACTCCACCCCCGCCTGCCCCCAGTGCCGCATGACGAAGCTCAAGCTCACCAAGAACGGAATCCGGTACGAATCGGTTGACCTCACCAAATCCCCCGCCGACGAGGCCGCCGTCAAGGATCTCGGCTTCACCCAAGCCCCGGTCGTCATCGCCAACGTCAACGGCGAAGACCTCATGTGGCAGGGTTTCCGGCCGGACCTCATCGACCAGGTGAAGCAGTGGGCTGATGAGGAAGAGGGCGCGGCATGACCACCGCAACCGAGACCGATCTGGAGCTGATCCAGGCACTCGACTTCGACCCGGAAACGGCCTGCGAACTGTTCCAGCCATGCGAGCATGAGGCCGCATGGTGGGCGATCCACCCGTGCTGCAACGCCCACTTCGCAGCGTGCGAGGAATGCCGCGCCCTCTACGTCGAAAGGACCCCGATGTGGGTCAAGACGTTCGGGGCGGTCCTGAGATGCACGAGATGCGACGGGGCCATGTCCCCCGCGAATATCGGCTGGGCCCACATCAAGGACGGGGGTCGCTGATGTACGAGACCCGTGAAGCGATCCCCATGGCCGGGTCGTACGCGAACGGCCGCCCCATCGGCCGCATGTACCGGTACAACGGCCTCGGGTTCGACATCAACGACCCGACCGACCCGGGACACCCCGACTACCAAGGCCCCAAACGCCCCCGCGAACAGAGGAGACCCACCGAACCCGTGGGCCTCACCCTCGCGGAACGCAAAGCCGCACGCACCCAAGCCGACAAGGCCAAGCGGTAATGGCCGGGTACAAGTGGCGGGACCCCAAGACACCCCGGCTCGAACTCCCCGAACCCAAGAAGCACCGGCCCCGCAAACCCTGCGGAACCGTCCAGGCGTACTGGGTGCACAGGAAGCACCGGGAACCCGTGGACGACGACTGCAGGCACGCCTACAACGCCTACCAGGCCGCATGGCGCGGCGGCACGACCACCGGCCGCGACAACAAGCAGACCACCACCCGGGACATGCGCCTCGCCCGGCTCCGCGCCGACCTCCCCAGCCTCCGCGACCTCCAACGAGAACTCTGGGCAATCCGGGCCGCCACCAGAAGACAGCACGAAAAACACCAGCAGGAACTAGGAGCCGCAGCATGAGCGAACTGACAGTCACGGACCTGTTTTGCGGGGCTGGCGGCTCCTCCACCGGGCTCTCCGCGGTCCCGGGCGTGCAGGTGCGCACCGCGATGAACCATTGGCAGCGTGCGATCGAGACGCACGGCGCGAACCACCCCGACGTGGACCACGTCTGCGCGGACATCCAGCAGACCGACCCCGAGTACATCCCGACCACGGACATCCTCTGGGCCTCACCGGAGTGCACGAACCACTCTGTGGCGAAGGGCCGCCGGCGGGTCACGAACCAGAAGCCGCTGTTCGGGGGCTCGGCCGAGGATGCGGCGGCGACGAAGTCCCGCGCCACCATGTGGGACGTGCCCCGGTTCGCGGAGGTCCACGACTACAAGCTGATCATGACGGAGAACGTCGTCGACGCGGCCCGGTGGGTCATGTTCGACGCCTGGCTGTCGGCGATGAAGGCACTCGACTACGAGCACCACATCGTCTACCTGAACTCAATGCACGCCCAGCTCGGCGGCCTCCCGGCGCCGCAGTCCCGCGATCGCATGTACGTGGTGTTCTGGAAGCGTGGCAACCCGCGCCCGGACTTCGACAAGCTGCGCCCACAGGCGTGGTGCCCGGAGCACGGCATGGTCCGCGCCATGCAGGTCTTCAAGAAGGCCGAGCGCTGGGGCCGCTACCGGGCCCAGTACAACTACCGGTGCCCGAACTCGTCCTGCCGGAACCGCATCATCGAGCCCGGCTGGCTCCCCGCGGCGTCGGCGATCGACTGGTCGCTCCCGGCCGAGCGCATCGGCGACAGGACCAAGCCCCTCGCCGAGAAGACCATGGCCAGGATCCGCGCCGGCCTCGAGCGCTTCGGCTCCCGCCGCATGGCCGTCGACGCCGTCCTCGGCGCCGCGATCCTCTCCGACGTCGACAGCGAGCCGTACCGCACGCAGACCACCAGCTACACCCGCGGCCTCCTCGTCCCCGTTGAGGGCCGCGAGGGCAAGGAGGCTCAGCCGGCGGAGTGGGCGCTGCGGACGCAGACCACCCGCAACGAGACCGGCCTGATGATGCCGCCGCTGATCATCAACCATGTCTCCGGCGCGGACGCTTCGCGGACCGCCACCGTCATGGATCCGCTGCGGACGCTCGTCGGCGGAGGCAACCATGAGTCCCTCCTCATGCCCTACTACGGGTCCAGCCGCCCGCAGACAGTGGCCGAGCCCATCGGCACGCTGACCACCGTGGACCGCTACGCCATGATCACGCTCCGCGGGCAGAACGCGCCCAAGGACGTCGGCCAGCCAATGGACACTTTCGCGGCCAACGGCAACCACCACGGCCTCATGTCCACGGCGCCCGTCTCGGTGGAGGACTGCACGTTCCGCATGCTCGAGCCGCACGAGGTGACCTGGGGCATGGCGTTCCCGCGGGACTACATCATGACCGGGACCAAGCGGGAGCAGGTCAAGCAGGCGGGGAACGCCGTCACTCCGCCTGCCGCCCGTGATCTGGCGATCATCGCGGCCGAGTCGCTCGGGGTGGCCGCGTGAGGGCGTCACGGGACTGGGTTCCCCCGGCGAGCTACACCTGTCCGGGCTGCGGCAAGCCCCAGCCAACCATCGGCTGGCACGACGATTGCCGGGACTTCCCCACTGTCCTCGAAGGCCAGACCACGATTGACGAGGCCCTCGCACTGGAGGAGAACGCGTGAACTACAAGTACGCGGGCGCAGTGCCCGTAGCGGTGGAGGAGGCTCTCGAGAGGGCCGAGCAACCCTACCGGAAGGCCAAGACCCGCAAGGGCAACAACAAGGCCGAATGCGGCACCGTGGGCGGCTACCAGAAGCACATGCGCCTCGACGAGCCCGTGTGCGAGCCCTGCCGGATCGCGAAGAACAAAGCCCTCGCCGCGGTCCGCGGCTACGAATTCACCGGCCGAAAGAACAACATGGGGGCCGACAAATGCGGCAGCCCGTACGGCTATCAGCTGCACCGGGCCCGCGGGGAGGAAGCCTGCTTCCGCTGCCGGGTCGCAGCCACCGAACGCAGACAGAAGTACAACAAGACCAGGAAGGACACCACCCCGGCTACGACGTTGAACCCCCAGAAAGGCCCGGGAACCCAAGGGGTCAGAGCCCGGTCCACGCGTGCCGAGAAGACCCCGACGCGTACACTGAAAACCGTTCACACCGGTATGCAGAACCGTTAGGAGCAGTCGGATTGGCTCGAACCTACGCGGCCATCAAAGTATCCATCTGGGGCAACGACGACTTCACAGCCCTGTCCCCCATGGCCCAATGGCTCTACTTCCACCTCTCATCCCACCCCACCCTCAGCCTCGTCGGCGTCGCCGACTGGCGGCCAAGGAAGATCCCCTCCAAGGCTGTCGGCCTCACCCATGGAGTCGTCGAATCGGCCCGGGAGGAACTCCTCGAGGGCGACTACATCCTGATCGACGACGACACCGAAGAAGTGCTCGTCCGTTCGTTCCTCCGCCACGACGGGTGCCTCAAGCGCCCGAAGATGGGAGACGCGATCATGTCAGCGTACGCAGACATCGCTTCACGAAGACTCAAGTCCCAGGTCACTTCCGAGCTCCAGCGACTGCATGACGAGTCCCCCGAGTACGCCGCCTTCAAGGAGGGCAAGCTCGCCGGGATCATCGATCGCGCAGCGGCTGGAACGCCGTAGGTATCGCCGATGCCATCGACGATCGGAACGCCGACACCATCACCGATAACCACGCCGATCCCATCGGCGAAAAAAACGGCGATCGGGAACCTTAAAAGAACCAGAACCTACACCACAACCGGAACCGGCACCTTCACCAGCACCGGAAATCCCAGATCGCCTAGGCGGCGATCGTTCAGTTACGTAACGCGTGCGAGGCGAAACGCCGCCGCCCGGAGCATGTGTTGCATCGGCTGACAGATCAGGAGGGCCAGGCGCTGGGGGTTCTGGCTTTGGCTTTGAGGCCGGATTGGGTGCGGAACAACCCGGGCCGCGTGTTCTGGCAGGCGAACCAGGCGGGCGGGATCGCTCCGGCGGCGGATTATGCGCATTGTGTGCTGGCGCTGTTGGCGTATTGCAGACCGGAGGCGGGGAGGCGGACCCCGGATTTGTGGGCGTTGGATGGCCCGCATTGGCGGACCACAGCAGCGGAGCCGGAGCGAAGACCGGTGGCGACGGGAACGAAACGGGCGATTGAGGCCCTGGAATTGGCACGACGGATCGAAGAACAGGAGCATGGTGGAACTCTCGGAGACGGCGAAGCTTCTCGCCAAGGCAGCATTGCTGGATAACCGGACCGTGGATGAGATGACGGTCTCGGCGTGGCATGAGACGGTCGGGCACCTGGATTTCAGGGACGCGTTGCGGGCGTTGACGTTGCATCGGCAGGAGTCGGACGCGTGGCTGATGCCGGCGCATATTGTGCGGTTGGCGCCGCGGGCTCGTCGTGAGCGTGAGATTCAGGAGGCTCGGGAGCGTGCTGTGCGTGCGTTGCCGCCGTCGCCGCCGAAGCCGATGCCGAAGGCGTTCCGGGAGTTTCTGGACGGTTTGGGCAAGGGGCCGTTCTCAACGGCCAAAACTACTGTTGGTGGCACCGGCGTACCCGGAGGCGCTGATAGTGGCCCTGTGACCCCTTCACGGGCCGCTGAGGGGGCATCATGAGATGGTTCGCCTATGCGGATCCGCCATACCTTGGCTGCTCGCACTTCTACGACCACCCCGAGGCGCACCTCTGGGACGAGAAGCAGACCCACCTGGATCTCATCGCGACGATGGATGAGGACTTCCATGGCTGGGCGTACTCGTGCAACAGCGGGGACCTCAAATGGCTCGCCCCACACCTGCCTGAGGGGACTCGCATCGCGTCTTGGGTGAAGCCGTTCGCGGCGTTCAAGCGGAACGTCCCCATCGCTTACACGTGGGAGCCGGTCATCTTCCGCAGGGCACTGCCGCGGCGGGAGGGCGACCCAATCGGACGCGACCACCTCGCTGAGCCGATCACCATGCGCAAAGGCTTCACCGGCGCGAAGCCACACAAGTTCAACGCGTGGATTCTCGACCTCATCGGCTACCAGAACGGTGACATCATGCACGACTTCTTCCCGGGCACCGGGAGCATGGCCCTCGCTGTGGGCGAACCGACACTCACCA
Organism: Marmoricola sp.; assembly: GCA_051961575.1. GTDB lineage: Bacteria > Actinomycetota > Actinomycetes > Propionibacteriales > Nocardioidaceae > Marmoricola. Next base: position 3,020 of record JBQCDC010000453.1, on the reverse strand, counting down.
TCGACATGCAGGAGACAGCGTGAACATTTGCCCCGGATGCGGACTGCCCCACAGCACGGCACAGTGCGAGGCGGAAGGCGCCATCACCTGCGACTGCTGCGCCGACATCTATCGCGCCGAACAGGAATCTGAATGACCCGGTCGCGGAAGTCCGCGAAGGCCGCTGGTGCGAGATTCGAGCGCCAGGTGGCTGACTGGCTCAAGGCGAACGTGTCCGAGTGGATCGACCGGAGGGTCAAGACCGGTGCCGCCGACAAGGGCGACATCGCGAACCTGCGGGCTCCCGGCGGCCGACCGATCGTGGCGGAGTTGAAGGACCACGCGACGCTGGACCTCGCGGGCTGGGCCCGGGAAGCCGAAGCGGAGCGGGTCAACGACGGGGCGATCGCGGGGGTCGTGGTGCACAAGCGCCGGGGCCATGCCGATCCGGCCGCCCAGTGGGTGACCATGACCCTTCAGGATTTCGCGGCAATCCTCACGGGTGAAGATCTTCGTGTCGCCTCTACCGGTGACAACAGTCATATGCAACACTGAGAACAGTTGCCCGATTCGAGAAGGAGTGTTTCGAATGCCCAAGTTCAATGTCACGTTCAAGGTCAGCGGGCGCTGCACGGTGGAAGCCGACACGCTGGTTGAGGCCGAAGCCCTCGCCGACGCTTCACTGTTCGAGCTGACCGAGATTGATCTGAACGACGTGGAGATCGACATGGTCCACTCCGATGTCGAGGAGTCCTGATGATCAGCGTTATTGGGCTTGGGCTCGCAGCAGTCCTTGCCGCGACACCGGCTGCTGGTTCGGCCAGTTTCGGGCCGCAGGTTGATGAGACGCCGCGCACCGTTGCTGCCGCGCCCGCAGCCGATGGTATCTCCGACGTGTACGACTACGGCACCGCCTGGTACGCCTGCGAGGCGTACGGCTGGGACCCGGGCACGGTGGTCCGCTGCCAGTGGTCCGCGGCATTGTTCTTCAACGTCCGGGTGCGGTCGGTCCACCAGCCCGGGACGATGCCCGGCGACACAGCACTGGAGGCATGATGAGCAACGAACGCGACGAACTGGCGACGACGATCGCCAGCACCCTCGACCGACTGTTCCTGAGCCGGGAGTACCACCAACCGGCCAAGCAGGATTACACGGTGGCTGACGCGATCCTCACTGCGGGCTACCGCAAGCCCGCCGTGGTCACCAACGACGCAGAACTCCACGACGCGATCCGACGGTCCTTCGAGGATGGCGAAAGCCTTGTACTGCTCGACGGCTGGCGACCGTGGGTCATCTGGGAGGACGCGGACGGGTTCGAACACGTCAGCAGCATCCCCGTTGAGGATGACCCCGAGACGCTGAGCCTGAGCGACATCACCTTTCCCGTCCACATCCTGCATCCCGGGGCCAAGTCATGACCGCCGAGAGCATCAAGGCGGGGATTCGGGAGGCGATCGAGCACGCCAAAGCGCACCGGATCACCGCGACCGTGACCACCCTCGAACGACTCCACCGGGAAGCGGAAGCCCTCGGAGAACCAGAACCCACACAGGCAGGAGACGACTGACAATGCAGGTTATGACCCAGCCCAAGACCACCGACTATGTGGCGACGATCCTGCTGCCGTCCGGGAAGACGTTCACATGCCACGTGGACGACCCCGAGCTCATGCGGGACCTCATCAAGCTCCTCGAGACCAACTTCCCGGAGGCGGACATCGAACTGCAGCACTGGGACGCCTACCACTCGGCGTACATCGACACCAACCCCCTCAACCTCGGGGACTGGTGAAACGTGAGCGAGAATGCAGCGGATTACCACCTCGGCCGATACGACTGGAAGACCAGCCAGTACGAGCGCATCCCCGGCACGGCAGACTGGGAACTTGTGGCCGAAGCCGACTCCATCGGCGGCTACGAGTGGGACATTTTGGCCGTCTTCTGGTCACCAACGGCACGCCGCTACTTCTGGGGCGACGGCTCCGGGTGCTCATGCAACAGCTTCCGGGACGAATTCGACTCCGCATCGGACTTCTCCGATGGCGACCGTGACGCTGTGATCCGAGCCATCCGAGCATGGCGGGATGACACCGAATGGCGTTCTGAACGGCGCACCGCTCCGGCTGCCGAGCTTGAGGCTGCGATCCGCCAGCACGCGAGGGTGAACCGATGAGCGTCGATTGGCCGCACGTCCCGCGCCATAGGGCGGACCCCACGTGCGACCGATGCCCGCGCCAGCCGGAACCAGGCTCCGCGCTCTGCGCCGGGTGCGCTGACGACCAGTACTGGAACGACAAGATCAACTCCGAGGAGACCAAGTGACCGCGTACACCATCGAACCCGCCCGCCTCGCCGCACTCCAGAACGGCGTCATCCGACTCGACCGCAGCTCGCACCACGACTTCGAGGACGGCCACTGCGCCATGGAAGTCGTCTCATGGCTCGCCGGTCTCGGGCACACCGACGCACCTGAATGCTCCTCCCCGGTCCTCCGCCGCTTCACCATCAGCCTCAACGACCGGTGGGACGACGAGCAGCGCCAGACGTTGATCCCGTTCCTTCCCCGCATGATCGGCACCGCGAACGACGGCAAGGACGCTGCCCGCGAGAGGGTCGCGGCCCGGTTCCTGCTGGAGCGGCTGATCGGCCCGTGGCTCCGCGCCGCTGGCATGGATGCGGAAGCCGACTCAATCCCCACGGTTCTCGCCCTGCCCTACCCGGAGCAGCGGAAGGCGATCTTCTCGTGGCGTGATAAGGCGTGGGAGATCCGCCGTGCGAACCGCGACAAGCTCGAAGCAAAGATCAGGGAGCACCTGGTCAAGAAGCCTGTCGCTGACGCTGCCGCTGCCGCTGCCGCTGTCGCTGTCGCTGACGCTGCCGCTGCCGCTGCCGCTGACGCTGCCGCTGCCGCTGACGCTGCCGCTGCCGCTGCCGCTGCCGCTGCCGCTGCCGCTGCCGCTGCCGCTGCCGCTGACGCTGCCGCTGCCGCTGACGCTGCCGCTGCCGCTGACGCTGCCGCTGACGCTGCCGCTGCCGCTG